>DASVAW010000133.1 GCA_036376135.1 Candidatus Polarisedimenticolaceae bacterium
GAGCTCAGGCTCCGGGTCTGGGACAAATGGTTGCTGTCCCCATTTACGGAATACGGTGACCGTCCCCAATCACTCCCCCAGCACGTGCGCGGCGACGCTGCGGCGATGGGGGCGCGTGCGGTGCTCGTAGAGGTAGATCCCCTGCCAGGTGCCCAGCGCCGGGCGGGAATCCAGGATCGGGAGAGACAGCGTGGTCGTCGTCAGCGCCGCGCGCACGTGAGCGGGCATGTCGTCGGGCCCCTCGCTCCGGTGCTCGAAGAGCGGATCCCCCGCGGGAACGAGCCGGCGGAAGAACCGCTCGAAGTCGCGCCGCACCTCGGGGTCCGCGTTCTCCTGGATGAGCAGTGAAGCCGAGGTGTGCCTCACGTGGAGCGTCAGCAGTCCCGTCTCGATCCCGGTCGACTCGACCCACGAAAGGACGTCGTCGGTGAACTCCCACAGACCCGGCCCGCGGGACTCGACGAGGAAGGTGTGCACGAACTGACGCATCCCGGAGAGTATGCCGCGACCGCGATCGCTGGCACCATAAGAGGGTGAAGCGTCTCCGGGTCGCCGCTGTCGCGCTGGTGATCGTCGTCGCCCTCGTCGCCGCGGCGGCGTGGTGGTGGCGGGACCTCCCTCGACGCAGGGTCGAGGCCGCACTGGAGGGGAAACTCTCCGCAGAGGTCCGGCTCGGAAGGCTCGAGATCCGCGGCCTCGACCGCTTCGTCCTTCACGACCTCGAGGTGCGGCGAGTCGCGGGACAGCCGCGTCTCGTGCACGCCGTCGTCCGACGCCTCGAAGCCGACGGCGGTGCCCGCGCGATGCTCGAGGGGCGCTTCGACCGTCTCGGCCTTCGCGGAGCGGAGGTCCGGCTCGGCCCCCCCGACCCTTCGATCCCGCCGCCGCCACCCGGCCCTCCCGCGAAGATCGCCGCCGGGGTACTGACGCTCGCCGAAGGTCGCCTCGTGATCGCGACGGAGGGGGGCGAGACCGCGCTGGACGTCGACGCCGACCTAAGCGACTTCGGGGGCACGACCTCGGGGACGGCGCACGCCGTCGCGGACACGCTCCCGCTCGCCCCGTTCGGCGTCCGGGCCGAGCTCCGTGACGTCGCGACGACGGCCAGGTTCTCGGGGAACGAGGTGGCGCTCGACGCCGTCGCCGTCGCCGACGGCACCACGAGGATCGCGGCGAACGGCACGATGGACCTCGTGACGATCCGGCTCCTCGACGTCGACGCCGAGGTTTCCGGGATCGACGTCGCGCGCTGGCTTCCCCTCGTGCCGGGGCGACCGGAAGGACTCGAGGTTTCGGGCCGGGTCGACCTCCGGGCGCGCATGCCGCGAGGGGCGCCGCTCGCCTGGACGCTCGAGGCGCGCCTCGACGAGCCCCCCGGCGAAGCGAGCCTCGCGGGGACGCTCGACGCCGTGGATCTCCTCGCGGGCGGAGCCGTCCGGGGAACGCTGACGGCGGAACCGGCGTCGATCCCGATCGTGCTCGAGCTCGACGGCAACGTGACGCTCCGCCCCGAGGCGCGCTACGAAGGGACCGCCACCGCGCGGATCGAGGCCCTTCCACCCGTCGCCGTCTCCGGCCACGCGACGCCCAGGCAAGCGGCCGCGACGTTCGCGTGGGAGGGAGCGGCGATCGACGCCCTCGTGCCGCTCGCCGCCCGCCTCGGCGTGACGCTCCCCGAGTCCCTGACGATCGACGGCGCGCTCACGGGGCGGGCGCGCGTCGCGTGGCCTGCCGTGGACCACTTCCTCGATGCCGACGTGACCGTCGCCCGGCTCGCGGCTCGGTGGGGCGAGACCATGCGGCTCGATGACGCGACGTTGCGTGCGAAGCTGGCGACCGCGGCGATCGGCGCTCCCTGGATCGTTCGGGAACTCGCCCTCTCGGGCCGGGCGCAATCTCCCCCGCTCGCGGCCGTGACGCTGACGCTCGGAGGCATGGCGACGGTCGATCCGGCGACCGCGTCGTGCCGCGACGCCTCGCTCGCCTTCACCGCCGGCGACCTCGCCCGCGGAACGATCGCCGGCGCCTGGGACCCGCGCACGGGCGGAGCCGCCGACGTGGAGGTGCGCGGCCTCGAGGCGACGCGGTGGCAGGGCTTCCTGCGCCCCCTCATCGGCGACCCCGCGCCGGGATTCGCCGCGAAGGGCGCCGCGACCGCGACCCTGCGCGTCGCGCTCGATCCCTCGTTCGCGTGGTCCGCGACGGGCACCGCGGCGATCGTCGGCAGCGGCTTCGCCTCCGACGACGGCGGGCGCGTCCTCGAGGGGCTCGACACGCGGTGGGCGCTCGCCGGTTCCGGATCCGGGTCCGCCGTGCGCGCGACCGCGACGGCGGAGGTCGGCGGGTTCCAGGCCCTCTGGGGGAGCTTCTTCGCCGACTACTCCGGACTTCCCTCGACGCTCGCGGCGGATGCCGCGGTCGACGGCGCCGCCTGGACGGGCTCTTTGCGCTGGGCCTGGCCCGGCGGCCCGCTCCTTCAGGCCCGGGTGACGGACGGGGCGGGGAACGGCCGGATCGGCTACGGCGTCACGCTCGAGATCGAGGACCTCGGCTCGACCCTGTCGCGGTACCTGCGCGAACCGCTGGGATCCACCGTCCCCTTCTTCGAGAAGATCGGGGGGCGGGGGGCGTTGCGCCTCGAGGCGGGGGGCACCTTCGGCGACGACGCGATCGTCGCCGCAGGAAGCGTGCGCTCCAGCGGACTGTCCGTCGCGGGCACGCAGGGCGTCGTGGAGGTGGAGGGGCTCGAGCTCGATCTGCCGTTCGATCTCCGCTGGGGGCCACCCGGGCCGGGCGGGTCGCGGCCGCTCGACGGACGGGAACGGGAGGGGTCCCTCCGCTTCTCTCGGTTCGCCGCCGCGGGGATGGAGATCCCGGAGACCTCGACCGGGCTGCGCATCCGGACCGACAGCGTCGAACTGGTCGAACCGTTGGCGGTGCCTCTTCTCGACGGCCTCGTCGGTTTCGAGCGCCTCACCCTGACCGAGTTCGCACGCCCGTCGCGACGCCTCGAGATGGCGATGCTGCTTTCGAAGATCGACCTCGCGACGGCGTCGAAGGCGTTCGGGCTTCCTCCGCTGACGGGATTCGTGGACGGGTACTTCCCCAAGGTCGTCGTGACCGGTGCGTCGTTCCAGGTCGACGGCGGCGGGGAGGTCGGAGTTTTCGGCGGCAAGGTGAGGATCGGCGGGATCTCCGGCGAGGACGTGCTGACGCGTTTCCCCAAGATCCGCCTGTCCGCCGATTTCGAGGAGATCGACCTCGCCCTCGTCACCAGGACCCTCGACTTCGGCGACATGAGCGGGATCGTCCGGGGCCACGTCCACGACCTCACGTTGTTCCGGGGGGTCCCGACGTCGTTCGAGGCGCGCCTCGAAACCGTCGAGCGCGAGGGGGTCCGCGGCCGGATCAACCTGAAGGCGGTGAACAACCTCGCGATCCTGTCGACCGGGAGTCCCGGCCTGCTCGACCGCGGGATCCAGAAGTTCATCGACGCGTTCACCTATCAGCGCCTCGGGATCGAGTTGTCGCTCGCCAACGACGTCTTCCTGATGCGCGGCCTCGAGAAACGCGGCGACCGGGAGCTGTTCGTGAGGGGGCGGCTTCCGTTCCCCATCGACATCGTGAACGCCCAGCCCGGCAGGACCGTCTCCTTCCGCGCGATGCGCGAGCGGATCGGAAACGTGGATTTCAAGGTCGGAGGCTCGGGCCCGCCGCGGAAGCGGTAGCGCGGCTACAATCCACGCCGAGGGAGAAGGAGCCGCCATGAACGCACGCGCCCGGGTTCTCGCACTCTCGCCGGTCCTGCTGACCGCAGCCTGCTTCACGATCAACGTCTATTTCCCGGAAGCCGCGATCCAGGACCTCTCCAACAAGATCGAGGAGCAGGTCGTCAAGGAGGCCGCGGCGAAGGCGGCCGCGGCATCCGACGCCCCGCCGCCGTCCGAGCCCGTGGAGAAGCCGAAGGAGTCCTCGAGCGTCCTCGACCTGTTCCTGGGCACCTCGGTGGCCCACGCCGACGAGGTCGTCGCCCCGGAGGTCTCGAGCCCGGCCATCCGCAAGATCATCGACTCGCGCGCCGGCCGCCTGGACCAGCTGAACGACCTCAAGGCCAAGGGGGTGATCGGCGAGAACAACCAGGGTCTGGTCGAGGCACGCGCCCTCGAGACGCTCGCCGACCTCAAGGCGCGCGCCGACGTGCAGCGCCTCGTGAAGGCGGAGAACATCGACCGCGAGGAGCTCTACAAGGAAGTCGCCGCCGCGAAGGGAGTGGATCTCGCGCAGCTCCCGAAGATCCGCGAGACCTACGCCGAGACGCTGCGCGATCGCGCGAAGCCGGGCGAATGGATCCAGGGCCCCGACGGCGGTTGGAAGCGGAAATAGACCGAGTCCCGTGCCCACCTATCGCATGACCGTCGAGTACGAAGGCACCCGCTACCACGGCTGGCAGGAGCAGAAGAACGCGCGCTCCGTCTCCGGGGAGCTGCACCGCGCCGCGCGGGCGGCGGGGGCGGAGGTCGTCGAGATCGGAGGCTCCGGGCGGACCGACGCGGGAGTCCACGCCTCCGCGCAGGTCGCCCACCTCCGGCTGCGGGCCGGGGTCGATCCGGGCCGCCTGCGCCTGGCCATGAACGACGCGCTCCCGCCCGACGTCCACGTGCTCTCCCTCGAGCCGGCGCCGGACAAGTTCCACGCGCGCCACGATGCGATCCGCCGCACGTACGTCTACCAGATCGCGCGGCGTCGCACGGCCTTCGCCAAGCGATACGTCTGGTGGGTCAAGCGCGCTCTCGACGCCCGCCGGATGCAGGAGGCCGCGGCGTGCCTGGAGGGTCGTCACGACTTCAAGCTGTTCTGCGAGGCGCCGTCCCGTCAGGAGAGCACGCTCGTCGTGGTCGAGGAAGCGCTCGTCGTCGAGGACGGGGGGCTGCTCCTGCTGCGATTCACCGCGTCGCACTTCCTCTGGAAGATGGTCCGTCGCGTCGTCGGCGCCCTCGTCAAGGTCGGCGCGGGGGAGCTGTCGGTCGCGGAATTCCGCCAGCTCGTCGACGGGAACCCGATCCCCGGAATGAAGGACGGCACGGCGGCCTGGACCGCCCCGCCCTCGGGGCTGTTCCTCGCGAAGGTGGCCTACCGCGGGGATCTTCCGGAGGGCCCGGTCATTCGGCCGGTGGTGCCGGTTGCGGCGGAGCCGGCGACGGCCCGGGCTCCCAGCGAACCCGAAAGGTCGTCTCGGGACGCAACGCCTTCCGGAACGCGGCGACGACCTCCGCGTCGGTAGGCGGGGACTTCGAGACGACCCGGATTCTCGGGGCGAACGCCTCGAGGTCGAGCTCACCCCCGTCCCTCGCGCGCCACGACTCGACGAGGAGGTCGGGGGCGACCCAACGCCCCTCGATCGAGCGGAACGCGGCCCAGGCCCCCAGACGGGGGACCGCGAGCGCCGCGTCCGGACCGTCGACGAACCCCTCGCGCTCCAGCACGCGGCCCGCGACCACCACCGACAACTCGGTCGGAAACGGATCGAAGAGGCGCTGGATGCGCTCGTCCAGCGTGTCCTCGCGATCGGCGGGCACCTGGAGCGCGGCCAGCACGCCGTCCCGGGCTTCCGACATCGCGGAGGCCAGCGCGCGCTCGTCGGCGGTCAGGTCGTTCCCCTCCCCGGAGCCGTTCGCCCGCTCCAGGCACGGAACCGCCCTGGACGGATTCGCGAGGAGATAGCCGTAGAGGGCGTGTTCGGCTCGGACGAATCGGGTGACCTCCGCCGCCCATGCTTCCAGCTCCCGAAGTCCGCGACGCTCGTCGGGGGTGCGGGCGGTCCCCCCTTCGGGAACGGTCAGCGTGAACTCCCGCCAGGCGCCGTCCGGGTCCTCGGCGTAGTGCGCGGAGACCGGCGAACCGGAAAACAGCCGCTGCAGGAGCGACGGGTCGTCGATGCGCGCGATCCGCTCCGCCTCGACCACCGCCCCCTTCTCGCGGCGGACGGTTTCGTCGTCCCCTTCGGGCTCGAGCGCTTCGATCCGACGGGTCGAGGCGTCGGTCCGGTCGAGGATCTGGCGCGCCCACCGGTCGATCCGCTCGGCGGCCGGACCGCTGTCGTAGTCCCCCCGGTTGAGCCGGACGAGGGAGGTCACCCGGACCTCCTCGTCCCCGAACCGGATCTCGACCGACTCCGTGACCGGAGGATCCAGACACGCCGCGGCGGCGACGAGGCACGTCGCGACCGCGAGGAGCCGCCTCAACTCGCCGCCTTCACCATCTGCCGCAGCTTGTCGCGGCGGGAACGGCTGAGCTTGAGCTTGACGCCGTCGCGGAGCACGACCGTGCAGTCCCCGTGCGCGGAGGCGCGGATCTCGGAGACGCGCTCGACGTTCACGATGGCGGAGCGGTGGATGCGCAGGAAACGTTTCGGATCCAGGCGCGTCTCGAGCTTGGCCATCGCCTCCCGCAGGAGGTGGGCCTTCCCGCCCACGTGCAGCTCGACGTAGTAGTCCGCGGCCCCGATCCAGTCGATCTCCTCCACCTTGAGAAAGACGATGCGCCCCGACGACTTGATCGCGAGGCGCGCGAGCCAGCGCCCGCCGTCCGCCTCGGTGGACTCGATGCTCCAGCCGCCCTGGGCGCTGGGAGCCCCCTCGCCGCGGAAATGGTCGAGCAGCTGGAGAAGCTTGCGGTTGAGCTCCCCGGCCTTGTGGCGCCGGAGCTGCGACTTCGCCCGGGAAAGCGTCTTCTCGAATCGCTCGTCGTCGAACGGTTTCAGGACGTAGTCGAGCGCGGAGCGCTCGAAGGCGCGGATGGCGTACTGGTCGTGGGCGGTGACGAAGACGACGACCGGCGGCACGTCCCCTTCGAGGCGGTCGATCACCTGGATGCCGTCGAGGCCGGGCATCTGGATGTCCAGGAACACCACCTGCGGGTGCAGCGCGCGGATCGAGCGCAGCGCGGCGTTCCCGTCGGCGGCCTCGCCGACCACCTCGATCTCCGGGTCGCGCTCGAGCAGGAGGCGGACGCCCTCCCGCGCGAGCGGCTCGTCATCCACGATCAGGGCTCGGATCTTCTCGGTACTCATGGGCAACCTCTTGACGGACGTCTTCTTCGAAACGCAAGGGGATCTCGAGCACCGCCTCGGTGCCGCGGCCGCGGCCGGGAAGCAGCTCGAGCCGGAACCGGTCGCCGTACAGCTGGCGCAGCCGCTCGCGCGTGTTGCGGAGGCCGACGCCGCCCCCCGCGCGGACGGAGGGCGTCCCGTCGACGCCGGCGCCGTCGTCGAGGACGCGCAGGCGAAGCGTGTCCCCGAGGACGTCGGCCCGGATGTCGAGCCGCCCGGCGCCGGGCTCGGGCGCGATGCCGTGGCGGATCGCGTTCTCGACGAGCGGCTGGAGGACGAGGTTCGGAACGCGCGCGTCGAGCGCGTCGCGGGGCACGTCGACGCTGACGCGCAGCCTCTCGCCGAAGCGGATCTTCTCGATCGCGAGATACCGATCGAGGAAGTGCATCTCCTCCTCGAGGGTCACCTCCTGCGCGCCGGAATTGTCGAGCGCGAGGCGCAGCAGGTCGCTCAGCCCGGCGATCATCCGCACGGCGGCCTGGTTCTCCCCCTTGCGCACCAGCACGCTGACGGCGTTCAGGGTGTTGAAGAGGAAGTGCGGGTGGAGCTGCATCTTGAGCGCCTCGAGCTTCGCGTGCGCGAGTCTGGCCTCGAGCTGTGCCTCGCGCACCTCGCGCCGCCGCGCCTGTCGGTAGTAGTCCACCGCCAGCGAGAATCCGAGGATCGCCCAGTAGACGAGCAGCTCGACGTGGAACCAGAAATAGAGCCGTACCTGGAAGAACGCCCCGAACGTGGGGGCGGAGCGCCCCGCGGGATCGGTCATCCAGGCCAGCGACAGGCTCACGAAGAGGTGGACGAGGGCGATGACCACGCTCCCGAAGACGTGGAGCGCCGCGTTGCGGACGGCGTGCGGGCGCTGGATCGGGAGACGGCGCCCGGCCCAGACGATCATCGGCGTCAGCAGCGCCCACATCCACCATTCGGGGAGTGCGTAGGCGGCCGCGCGCCAGAAGGCGACGGGCCGCTCGCTCAGCCGTTGGCCGAAGTAGTACTGGCTCGAGTCGACGATCGCGACGAGCGTGAACACGGAGAACACCGCGAGGGCCGCGAGCGTCCCGTGGGAGCGGCGAGGGTGTCCGAGCTCCTTCAAGGTTTTCCGAGTATGCCACCGGGACGATGGGGCGGGAGCGGGAAGGGCCCGCCGACCCGCAGCGGAGGCATGACCAGTGCGACGCTTCGGTTTCTGCGCCGACGGGTCCTTCCCGCTCCCGCCCCGGACCTCGCCTACCAGGTCACCGCGAACTGAACTTGGTACGTTCGGGGATTCTGGAAGAACCCCTGATATGCCGTCGGGGAGCCGAAGGTGTAGTTCGTCTCGAGCTGTGCGTTGTCCCCCGCCGGATTCTCGAACCACGAGCTCGACACCGCGGTGGGCCGTTGCTGATCGGTCACGTTGAACACCTCGAAACGCGTCTCGAAGTTGGTGTTCTTCGCGAACCGGAACCGGTACACGAACGAGAGGTCGATGTTGTAGGTGCTCGGGCCGCGGTGGCTGCCGCGAGGCTCGAAATAGGCGACGAGGCTCTCGGTCTGGTCGTCGTCGAGCGCCTCGTCCCCCGGGGTCCCGAGAGGGCTGTCCTGCTCGCCGTCCGGGCCCGGTCCGACCACCGTGTTCCTCGTGCCGTTGTTCCTCGCGTAGGGGAGGCCGCTGAGGAACTGACCGACGGTGCCGACGGTGAGCCCGTGCCGCGCGCTGCGCAGCGGAATCTGGTAGTAGCCCTGGAACTTGAACGCGTGCGGCGTATCCCAGTCCAGGCGACCGTAACGGTTCTCGGTTGTTTGCGGGACGTCCGGATAGATGTTGAACGAGTCGAAGCTCTCGTCGGACAGGACGTTGCCGATCGCGCGCGACCAGGTGTAGGTCGCGTCGAACGAGAAGTTGTCGGCGAAGCGCTTCTGCGCGCCGAGGACCAGCGCCTCGTATTTCCGTTTGGCCGCGGGGTTGTTCCGGAGGGTCGTGATCTTCTCGGGAATCCCCGACGCGTAATCGTACCGGCCCTGGTTCATCAGGATGTTCGACCAATCCCGCGAGATCGCCCTCGCGGAGAGTCCGAACGTCGGGTTGAGCAGGATCTCGTACGACAACGTGTATTCGTCGATCGACTGCGGCTTCACCTTGGGAGCCGCCTGCGCCGACGATTCGGCCCGAACGCTCGTGATCAGCAGCCACGAGTCGGTGTCGGCCGGGTTCCCGGGATCGGGCGAGGTATTGAAGTAGACGTCGTAGGAGGCCGTGCCTCCGGCAAGACGCGTGAACGGCCCCAGGGTCGTGATGTTGATGCCGGCGAGGTAGCGGGCCGCCGTTCCCTTGACCACGTGTTTCCCGTCGCCGCGCACGTCGAACGAGACGCCCAGGCGCGGCGCGAACCCGGTGTCCTTGATGATCGTCTCGCCGATGTCGGAGACGTTGTTCGACTTCTCCCAGCGGACCCCGAGGTTGAAGGCCCAGTTGGCGTTGAGCTGCCACTCGTCGTTCAGGTAGACCGCCGTGTATTCGTTCCGGGGCGTGGAGTTGTTCGGGAGCACCGGGAAGTCGACCCAGAGGTAGTAGAAACGATTGTCGACGTCGTAGGGGTCGGGGCCGGCGCCCGCGAAGAAGTAGAAGATCGAGTTCCCCTGGATCGCGGTATTCCCGGGGTTGTCCATCTCCTGATAGTCCGCGCCGATCTTGATCGTGTGGGAGCCGAGCTTGTCGGTGTCGAGGAACTTCGTCACGGTCGCTTCGTACTGCTCCCGGTTCCGCGCCTCGGGGAACTCGTCGAAGATGTTGGCGTCGAAGGTCTGGAGCGTCGACAGCTCGATCGCCGGCGCGATCTCGCCGCTCGAGCTCCGGGGGATCCCCGGGATGTCCTCGATCGGCGTCAGCGGCGAGATCTGGAAGGTGTTCTTGAACCGCGCGATCTTCACGTTGGAGATCACCGTCGGGGACCACGTCGCGTTCCAGTCTCCGATCCACTCGAACCCGCCCTGCTTCTGGTTGTCGACGTTGCGCGTGTCGAAGCAGGGTCCCGTGAAGAAGATCTGGCCGTAGCAACGCGTGGTCGTCGCCGGGTCCTCGCTGAAGCTGTACATGAACCGCTGGTTGTTCGTCGCCTGCCAGGTGAGCTTCAACGATCCGATGTCCCCGTCGAACGTGTCGATGAACGACCCGTTGCCGCCCGGCCCCCCCTGGGGGTTCCCCAGGAAGTCCGTCGCCGTCGTCTCGATGCGGTCGTAGGCGAGGAAGAACCATGCGTTGTCCACGACGACCGGCCCGCCGAGGGTGACGCTGAGCTGATCGGCCTTGTCGAAATCCGCGTCGGTGCGGGTCGGAAGGTCCGGTCGCCCGTAGACGAGGGGGCCCCCTTCCGGATCTTCCGGATCCACGGTACCCGGGATGGGCCCTTCCGGGGCGAACCACTGCCGCGCCTTGTCGGCGTAGAGCCGCGTCCACGAGGGCGCCGAGATCACGTCGCGGAACGAGCCGGTGAATTCGTTCCCGCCGGACTTGAGGATGACGTTGCTGATGCCGCCCTGCGTCTGGCCGTACTCCGCGGAGATGCCGGTGAGCTTGACGTCGATCGTCTCGATCGCGTCGTAGTTGAGGTTCCGGCCGAAGGTGCCCGTCACCGGGTCCTTGGAGCTGACGCCGTCCACGAGATAGTTGTTGCTGTTGGACGTCCCGCCGAGGAAGTTGGCGTTCCCGTCGCCGTCGGGGTCGACGACGCCCGGTGCGAACGTCAGCAGCGACAGGTCGCTTCGGGGCACGGGGAGCTGCTCCGTGAACCCCTTCTCGAGGGTGACCGACGATTCCGTGTTGGTCTTGTCCACGATGGGGCGCTCGGCGGTGACCGTCAGCGTCTCGGTGAGCTCGCCTTCCTTCAGCGTCACCGAGAGCGGTGTGGTCTTGTCCACCTCGATGTCCGTGGAGAGCTCGACGGTGATGTACCCCTCGAGCTTCGCGATCACCTTGTAGTCGCCCGCCGGGAGCCCCGGCGCGAAGAATCCGCCCTGGGCGTCCGTGAGCACCACGCGCTCGCGGATGAGGGCGGGCGAATGGATCGAGATGAGCGCGCCGACGACCGGCTCGCCCTTGGAATCGAAGACGGTGCCGCGCAACGTCCCGGTCTGCGTGGAACCCGCCCACGCGGCGAGGGGGACGAGGACCGCGAGCACCAGCGCCCGGAGTCGCTTGCCGTACATGGTCTGCCTCCTGCGGACACTCGGGGGGACTGCCCGCAGCGGAGGGTTTAACGGCGCGGGAGCGCCGCGGCGGCGACGGTTCCGGAGGACGGTCGCCGCCCGCAGCGAGACCCGTCCGCCGTGCAGCCAACCGCTGCTATCCTCGGCCCGCCGTGTTCTCGCGACGCATTCCGTCCGATCTCGAACCGAACGCGCTCGCCCGGGCGCGGGAGGCCGCGGGTCCCGGCGTCCTCGACCTCACGATCTCGAACCCGACCGCCTGCGGGCTCGACGACGACGCGGGCCTCCTCGCGTCTCTGGCCGACCCGCGCGGGGCCCGGTACGCGCCGCATCCCCTCGGCCTGCGGTCGGCGCGGGAAGCGATCGCCGCAACGTACGCCGAGCGCGGGGTCGCGGTGGAGCCCGGCCGGATCGTTCTCACGGCGTCTTCGAGCGAGGCGTACGGCTTCCTCTTCCGGACCTTGTGCGACGCCGACGACGCCGTCCTCGTCCCGATTCCGTCCTATCCGCTCTTCGAGCACCTCGCCGCGCTCGACGCCGTGCGGGCCGTCCCGTGGCCGCTCGACCCCCACGCCGACTGGCGGCCCCGCCTCGATCCCGACGCCGCCCGGCGCGAGCGGGCGCGCGCGGTGGTGGTCGTCCATCCGAACAACCCGACCGGCTCGGCGGTTTGCGCCGAGGCGGCGGACGCGCTCGCGCGCGGGTGCGCCGACGCGGGGCTGGCGCTCGTCGTGGACGAGGTCTTCCTCGACTACCCGCTCGCCGAGGGGGAGCGGTTCGACACCTTCGCCGCGCGGAACCGGGCGCTGACCTTCACCCTGGGCGGCCTGTCCAAAAGCGTCGGTCTCCCCCAGCTCAAGCTCGGCTGGATCGTCGTCGGCGGTCCTCCTCCCCTGGCCGACGAGGCGGTTCGCCGGCTCGAGTTCGTGGCGGACAGCTACCTCTCGGTCGGAACGCCGGTGCAGTGGGCGCTTTCGACGCTCCTGCGCGAGGGCCGTCGCCGCCGCGAGGCGATCCTCGCGCGCTGCCGGCGGAACCTCGCGGCCCTCGCGATGGCGTGCGTCGGGACGCCCGTCAGCCTCGAGCGTCCCGCCGGCGGCTGGAGCGCGGTGCTCCGCTACCCGGCGGTGGAGGACGAGGAAGCCTTCGCGCTGGGCCTGCTTGAGCGGGCGCGTGTCGCCGTCCAACCGGGCTACTTCTTCGATTTCCCCGGACGGGGCCGGATCGTCGTGAGCCTGCTGACGCCCGAGGCGGACTTCGACGAGGGGATCACCCGCCTGCTCCGCGAGGTGGAGCCGTGAAGAACGCCGGAGTCGCGGCGATCCTCGCGCTCGCGACGGTGGTCGTCTTCGTGCCGTCGCTCGGCCACCCGTTCGTGATGTACGACGACCCGGCGTACGTGACGGACAACCCCCAGGTGCTCCGCGGACTCACGGCGGACGGCGTGCGATGGGCCTTCGCCGAGGGGGCCGAATCGAACTGGCACCCGCTGACGTGGCTGTCCCACATGGCCGACGTCTCGCTTTTCGGCGTGACGCCCGCGCCGATGCGCTTCGTGAACGTCGCGATCCACGCGGCGAGCGCGGCGCTGCTGTTCCTCGTGCTCGCCGCGGCGACGGGCTCGCGGGGGTCCGCGGCGTTCGCCGCCGCGTTCTTCGCGATCCACCCGCTCCGGGTCGAATCGGTGGTCTGGATCTCCGAGCGCAAGGACGTGCTCTGCGTCCTGTTCGTGCTCCTCGCGGCTTTCGCGCACGTGAAGTACGCAAAAGCGCCCGGTCCCGGTCGTTATTGGACGGTCCTCGCGGCGTCCGCCTGTGCGCTGATGTCCAAGCCGATGGCGGTCACGCTCCCGGTGCTGCTGCTCCTGCTCGACCTGTGGCCCCTGGGCCGCAGGGAGCGGGGAGCGAAGGCGCTCCTCCTGGAAAAGGCCCCCCTCGCGGTCCTCGCGGCGGCTTGCGCGGTCGTCACCTACCTCGTGCAGCGCGAAGGGGGGGCGATGGCGCTCCTGGGCGACCTTCCGCTCGGCGTGCGGGTCGCGAACGCCGTCGTCGCCGTCGCGACCTACGTCCGCGACACCGCCTGGCCGTGCGGCCTGGCCGTGATCTACCCGTACCCGCCCGGCGGACCCGGCGCGCTCGCCGTCGTGATCGCGTCCGCGCTCGTCGCGGCGGCGACCGGATCCGCGATCGCGCTCCGGCGCCGGATGCCGTCGCTCGCCTTCGGATGGGCGTGGTTTCTCGTCGCGCTGCTCCCCGTCCTCGGCTTCGTGCAGATCGGCGGGCAGTCGCACGCCGACCGCTACACCTATCTCCCCGGCATCGGCCTCGCGGTCGCGATCGCTTGGATCGGAGGCGCGGTCGCGGGACGCTCACCCGGAGCCGCGCGCGCGGTCGCGGGAGCCGGGGCGGCGGTGCTGGTCGCCCTCGGCACCGCGACCGTCGTCCAGCAGCGCCACTGGCGCGGCGACGACGCGTTGTTCCGCCGCGCGGTCGAGGTCACACGGGACAACTACGTCGCGCACCACAACCTCTCCGTCGCGCTCGCGCGGGAGGGCCGGTTCGGGGAGGCCGTTCCCCACCACCTCGCGGCGATTCGCGCCGGAGCCGGGTACGGAGACGCCTTTAAGTTCCACCGGGCGTTTGCGGACACCCTCGTGCGCCTCGGCCGGATCGGCGAAGCCGCGGCGCAGTACCGCGAGGCCCTCGCCCTCGAGCCCGGCGATGCCCGCTCGATGAACGACCTCGCGATCTGCCTCGGGCGCCTGGGGGACCTCGACGGAGCCGTCGCGGTCTACGAGAGGGCGGTGGCGATGCACCCCGACGATGCGAAGCTCCGGGAGAACCTCGCCGCGGCCCGCGGGATCCGGGAGCGCGTCCGCGCGGGCCGCGAGTGACATGCGAGGCGCGTTTCCCGCACTGTCGTTGCTGGCTCTCGTGCTCGCGGTCTACGGCGCCGGCCTCGGCCACGCCTTCGTCTGGGACGACGAGGCGATCGTGGTCGGCGACCCCGACACGGCGAACCTCCGCGCGATCGGCGGGGTGCTTCTCTCCCCCGACGAGGTCGCTCCCTACTACCGCCCGCTGAACCGCGCCTCGTACCTGATCGACCACGCGCTGTTCGGCATGGACCCCCGCGGGTTCCACGCCGTGAACCTCGCGCTGCACGCCGCGTCGGTCCTCGCCCTGTACGCGGTCGGCCGGAGGTTGTTCGCCGACGTCGCCGCGCCGTGGACCGCGGCGGCCCTGCTCGCCGTCCATCCGATCCACGCCGAGGCGGTGAACTTCGTCACCGCCCGCAACAACCTCTTCGCGCTCCTGTTCTCGCTGCTCGCGTTCGCCGCCTTCCTCGACGCGGACCGGGACGACTCGCGGGCGAGTTCGGTCTTCTCCGCGTGCGCCTTCCTGCTGGCCCTCGCTTCGAAGGAGCCCGCCCTGATGGTCCTGCCGCTGATGGCGGCGTGGCCCCGGCTGCGGGGGATGCCCCCGCTCCCCTCGGTCCGGCGGTCGGCGACGCTGCTGTGGCCCCACGCGCTCGCCCTGCTCGTCTACCTCGCCGCACGCGCGATCGCGCTCGCCGGCGCGACCGCCGCCGCGACGGGCGGAGCGGGCGTTCTCCGGCGACTGTCCTGGAACCTCGTCTCCATTCCGCGCTACCTCGGGCTCGTGGTGTTCCCGGGGGATCTCACCGTGTTCCATCCGACGTTGCCTTCCGCGGGCGACGCGCTCGCCTGGGTGGTGCCGTCCTGGATCGCGATCGGCATCGCGGCGATCTTCCTCTCCCGCCGGGCCTCGATCCCCGTGAAGGTCGGCACGGCGTGGTTCGTCCTCCAACTCGTGCCGATCGCGCATCTCGTCCCGATCCCGAGCGCCGCCTTCGCCGAGCGGTACTTCCACGCCGCCGCCGTCGGGATCTGGATCGTCGCCGCGGACCTCGCGAGGCTCCTCCCCGGCTCGTCGCGCGTCCGGGCCGCGACCGTGGCCGCGGTGCTCCTCCTGCTCTCGGCCCGATCGGCGGTGCGCACGCTCGACTGGCGCGACGACGTGAGCCTGTTCCAGGCGGCGGTCGCGGTCGACCCGCGCTCGGCGGTCGCGCTGGAGAACCTCGGCACGGCCCTCAAGGACCGGGGCGACCTCTCCGGCGCCCGCTCGGCCTGGGAGCGGGCCCTGCGCGCCCAGCCCGGTCGACCGACGACGCTCGTCCAGCTCGGCACCCTCGCCGCGGTCTCCGGCGATCTCGCGGAAGCCGAGCGCCTCTACCTCGAGGCCCTCCGGCGGGATCCGGCGATCGCGGACGCGTGGCTGAATCTGGCGCGGGTCTACGAGAGGACCGGCCGCCCCGCCGAGGCGGCGCGGGCACGGGCGCGTGGAGGTTCGGGCCCCTCCCGCTAGAATGCGCCCCGTGCACAAGGGGATCGTTCTCGCCGGCGGCAGTGGCACGAGGCTGCACCCGCTCACGCACGCCGTGAGCAAGCAGCTGATGCCGATCCACGACAAGCCGATGGTTTATTACCCGCTGACCCTGCTCATGCTGGCGGGGATCCGCGAGCTGCTCGTGATCACGACCCCCCACGACGAGGAGGCCTTTCGGCGCCTGTTCGGCGACGGCTCGCAGTGGGGAATCCGCATCGACTACGCCGCGCAGCCCCGCCCGGCAGGGATCGCCGAAGCGTTCCTGATCGGGGAGAGATTCCTCGGCGGCGCCCCGTGCGCGCTCGTCCTCGGGGACAACGTCTTCTACGGACAGGGACTCTCCCGGCGCCTCCAGGCGGCGACGGAGCGGACGACCGGCGCGACCGTGTTCGCCTACCGGGTGAGCGACCCGTCGCGGTACGGGGTCGTCACCCTCGACGACACGGGGCGGCCCGTCGCGATCGACGAGAAACCGAAGGCCCCGCGTTCGCCGTACGCCGTGACGGGGCTCTACTTCTACGGACCCGACGTCGTCGACGTCGCGCACGGGCTGCGGCCGTCGGCCCGCGGCGAGCTCGAGATCACCGACGTGAACCGGGCCTACCTGGAGCGCGGCACGCTCCACGTCGAGATCCTCGGCCGCGGCACCGCCTGGCTCGACACCGGCACCCACGAAGCGCTCGCCGAGGCGAGCGAGTTCGTGCGGATCATCGAGACGCGCCAGGGGCTCAAGATCGGCTGCCCGGAAGAGGTCGCCTACCGGATGGGCTTCATCGACCGCGCGCGCCTGGAGAAGCTCGCCGCCGACCTCGCCAGCTCGAGCTACGGCGCCTACCTCCGGAGCCTGGTCGAGGAGACGGAGCCGCGCGCGTGAAGTTCGTTCCCACCGAGATCCCCGACGTCGTCGTCGTCGAGAGCCCCGTGCACGCCGACGACCGCGGCTTCCTCCTCGAGGCCTGGAGCGAACGCGCCTTCCGTGCGGCCGGGATCGAGGCGTCGTTCGTCCAGTGCAACCACAGCCGTTCGCGGCGCGGGGTCGTCCGCGGCCTGCACTACCAGAACCCTTCGGCGCAGGGGAAGCTCGTGCGCGTCACCTCCGGCGCGATCTGGGACGTCGCGGTGGACCTTCGCCGGACCCACCCCACGTTCGGGCGCTGGGTGGGTGTCCCGCTCGTCGCGGGGGAGCCGCGCGCGCTCTGGATCCCGCCGGGGTTCGCGCACGGCTTCTGCGCGACGGAGGACGCCGACGTGCTCTACCTGTGCACGGCCCCGTACGACCCCGCCGCCGAGCGCACGCTGCGGTGGAACGACCCCGAGCTCGCGATCGCCTGGCCTCTCGCCGTCCCGCCGGTCGTCTCCGCCCGCGACGCCGCCGGAGTTCCCTTCTCCGCGGCGGACGTGTACGGGACGTGAGAGCCGCCGTGCGCGTCGTCCTCTTCGGCGGCACCGGTCAGCTCGGCCGGGCGCTGCGGGCGAGGGCGCCCGCGGGCGCGACGCTCGTCGTCCCGGGGCGCGCCGAGGCCGACCTGCGCACACCCGACCGGCCCGCCGCCGTCGTCGCCCGGACCCGGCCGGACCTCGTGATCAACGCCGCAGCCTGCAACGACGTGGACGGGGCCGAGGCGGACCCCACGGAGGCGTTCGCGGTGAACGCGGAGGCCGTCGGAGCGATCGCGCGCGCGGCGGCGGCGGCCGGCGCGCGCCTCATCCACGTCTCGACCGACTACGTCTTCGACGGCGAGGGCGGACGGCCGCGCGCCCCCGGCGATCCGACCGCGCCGGTCAACCGCTACGGCGCGAGCAAGCTCCGCGGCGAGGAGCTGGCGATCGAGGCGCTCGGCGGCCGGACGACGGTCGTCAGGACCTCCTGGCTGCACGGCCCGGGCGGTCGGGGGTTCGTGCAGGCGATCCTCCGGCGCCTGCGCGAGCGTCGTCTCGTCGACGTCGTGGCCGACCAGATCGGCGTGCCCACGCACGCCTCGGGGCTGGCGGCGGCGATCTGGCGGCTGGCCGACCGCCCCGAGATCTCCGGGATCCTGCACTGGACCGACGCCGGCGTGGCCTCGCGCTACGACCAGGCCCTCGCCCTCGCGGAGGAAGCCGAGCGCCTGGGGCTTCTCCAGGGGCCGTGGAGGGTGAGACCGGTGCGCACCGCCGATCGCCCCTCCGCGGCGCCGCGCCCCGCGTGCTCGGTGCTGGACGCCCTGGGCACCGCCGACCGACTCGGCCTGCCGGCGCTCCACTGGCGCGAGGGATTGCGGCGGACGCTGGGGGAGGAGCGCGATGGCGCGTAGGCTGCTCGTCACCGGCGGTGCCGGGTTCATCGGCACGAACTTCGTGCGTTACTGGAGGTCGTCGCACCCCGACGACCGCATCGTCGTGCTCGACGCGCTCACCTACGCCGGGAACCCGGAGAACCTTCCGCTCGACGACGATCCCGACCGCTTCCGCTTCGTGCACGGCGACGTCACCGACGCGGCGCTCGTCGGGTCGCTGTTCGAGGCAGAGGCGTTCGACCGGGTCGTCCACTTCGCCGCCGAGAGCCACGTCGACCGATCCCTGTCGGGATCGGCGGCGTTCATCCGGACCAACGTGCTGGGGACGCACGTCCTGCTCGAGGCGGCGCGCCGGGCGACGTCGCTCGATCGTTTCCACCACGTCTCGACCGACGAGGTCTACGGCTCGCTCGGCCCGGACGACCCTCCGTTCCACGAGGGAACCCCGTACGCCCCGAACTCCCCCTATGCGGCGAGCAAGGCGGCGTCGGACCACCTCGTGCGCGCCTACCACCACACCTACGGCCTGCCCACGACGATCAGCAACTGTTCGAACAACTACGGTCCGTACCAGTACCCCGAGAAGCTGATCCCCCTCGCGATCGTGCGGGCGATCTCGGGAGAATCGATCCCGATCTACGGCGACGGGCGCAACGTCCGGGACTGGTTGCACGTCGAGGACCACGTCCGCGGCATCGAGCGCATCCTCGAGCGGGGCCGCGTCGGCGAGGTCTACAACCTCGGCGGGAGCGCCGAGCGGGCGAATCTCGACCTCGTGGAGATGCTGTGCCGGGCGATCGACGCCCGCTTCGCGGCCGACCCCGCGCTCGCCGCGCGATTCCCGAGCGCCCCCGCCGCACGCGGCGCGACGACCGGCTCCGCGATCGCCTTCGTGACGGACCGGCCCGGGCACGACCGCCGCTACGCGATCGACGCGCGCAAGGCGCGCGCGGAGCTCGGCTTCGCGCCGACGCACACGCTGGAGAGCGGGATCGCCGAGACCGTGGCGTGGTATCTCGGCCACGAGGCGTGGTGGCGGCGCGTGCAGGACGCGGAGTACCGCGCGTGGATCGACCGCCACTACGGGGAGAAACGATGATCCTCGGGCGACGGCTGGCCGTCGTGCTTCCGGCGTACAACGCGGAGCTCACCCTGGAACGCACGGTCGCCGAGATCCCGCGGGACCTCGTGGACGACGTGATCCTCGTGGACGACTTCAGCCGCGACGGCACGGTGGAGCTCGCGCGGCGGCTCGGGATCCGGGTCGAGCGGCACGAGCGCAACCTCGGGTACGGCGCCAACCAGAAGACCTGCTACCGCGCCGCGCTCTCCCGGGGCGCGGACATCGTCGTCATGGTCCACCCCGACTACCAGTATTCGCCCAAGCTCATCGCCGCGATGGCGTCGATGATCGCCTCCGGGGAGTTCGACGTCGTGCTGGGCTCGCGCATCCTGGGGATCGGCGCGCTCGCCGGCGGCATGCCGTTCTACAAGTACGTGTCGAACCGGTTCCTGACCGCGTTCCAGAACCTGTTCGTCGGGCACAAGCTCTCCGAGTACCACACGGGGTACCGAGCCTGGAGCCGCGAGGTGCTCACGACGCTCCCCCTGCTGCGCAACTCGGACGACTTCCTCTTCGACAACCAGATGCTCGCCCAGGCGATCTTCCGCGGGTTCCGCATCGGCGAGATCTCCTGCCCGACCCGCTACTTCCCGGAAGCCTCGTCGATCAACTTCCGGCGCTCGAGCGTCTACGGGCTCGGCGTGCTGGCCACGTCGGTGAAGTTCCGGCTCCAGCGGTTGGGTCTCAAACGCTTCCCGATCTTCGCGGACGACCCGTCGGCTCGCCTTCCGGGTTAGCCGAGTACGAAGCGGATCGCGTCGGGGAAACGCCGCGCCCAGGCCTGCTCGTCGTGGCGTCCGTCCGGATCCTCCTCGAACCGGAACGCCGCGACGCGCGACTCCAGGATCCGCGACGCGCGGCGAACGGCTCGGATGTACGGCGGCACCGCGCGGCGCAGGTTGAGCGCGGGTCCGCGGCGGCGTCCCTCGAGGAACCCGACGTCGACGTACAGGCGACCGTCGCGGCGCGGCCGCCCCTCGACCCACTCCATCATCCCGCCCCCGGCGAAAAGCAGCGACGGACTGAACGCCATCGCCCCTCCGAACACGTCGCTCCGCTCGAAGAACGCCCAGAGCGAGATCAACCCGCCCAGCGACGACCCCGCGACGACCGTCGCCCGAGCCTCCGGGCGGGTGCGGTAGCTCGCGTCGACCGCCGGCTTGACGGTGTCGACGACGAATCGCACGTGCGCGTCCGCCCGGCCTCCGCCCAGTCGGGCGTCGCGAAAGGGGGAGTATTCGTCGATCCGCCGCGCCCCCATGTTCGGGATCCCCACGACGATCGCCTCGAGCCCCTCGGCGGCGAGCGCCTCCATCGACTCGTCGACGGCCCACTCCCCCGCGAAGCTCGTCGCCGCGTCGAAGAGATTCTGCCCGTCGTGCATGTACACGACGGGGAAGCGCCGGGTCGGATCGGTGGCGTGCGACGGCGGCAGGTAGACGACGACGTCGCGCTCGTTGTCGAGCTCGGGGCTCCGCACGCCCCGCAGGACGCGCAGGTCGCCGACGACGTGGTGGCCCGGGTGGAGCTCGCGGTACGGGACTTCGATCAAACGGCGGGCGTCCCGTCGATCCCCGAGGCGACCTCCTCCTCGAGACGCGCCGCCTCGACGGGATCGAGCTCGAGCAGCAGCGTGAGCTGGCCGAGCCAAAGCCGTTCCGCGTTGGACACGCCCTCGTCGGCGCGCGCGATGGCGAAGGCGAGCTTGTAGAGGTCGCGGCGCTGCGCGGGGTCGGTCACCCCCGCGACGACCTCGCGGAGCGGGCGAGGCGAATCGAGCTCGCGCCGAGCGACCTCCTCGAGGCCGGCGCGGCGCGCCTCCGCGAGCAGGTGTTCCCGTTCGTTCCCGGAGATCTCCCCGTCCGCGCGCGCCGCCGCGATCGCAAGCCGCAGATAACGCAGGACGGGCTCGACTTCGGCCGGAGGCGGCGGGGGCGCCGACCCGGCGGGCGGCGCCGCCTTCTGCTGCTGTTCCCGTTGCCAGGTCTCGTAGAGCGCCCATGCCGCGCCCCCGAGCGCGAGGAGCGTCCCCGCGTTGCGGATCGGGCTGCCGCTCGTGCCGAGCCAGCCGCGTGTCTTGCCGTGCTTTTTCTTGCGGGAGCCGAGCGCGCCGTTCAGCACGTGGCCCAGGAGTCGCTGCAGGTCCATCGGGGCCTCCGGGAGAAAGGCCTTCAGGATAGCGGGGGAACCTCGCGACGCGCCGCCTCGGAGAGGGCGGCGCCCAGCGCCAGTCCCGCGGCGAGCCCTCCGAGATGGGCGGCGATGCTCACGTTCTTGCCGTCGGCGGTGGTCGGGGACAGCAGCGACGGGAGGACGAGCAGACCCACGCCCACCGTGCGCAGCAACGCCTTGGTCGTGGGCGGCTTGCGACGGGCGCGCCGGAGGGTCCTCGCGAGCCACGCGCCGAACAGCCCCGCGACCGCTCCCGACGAGCCGACGGTCACGGCGGCCGGCGTCGCCGCGAGGGCGGCGAGCCCCCCCGCGACCCCGGACACGACGTAGATCGCGAGCGTTCTGCCGTAACCGAGGGCGACGATGAGCGGCACCGCGAAGGCGAGCATCGACAGCGCGTTCCAGGCGACGTGTTCGACGTCGGCGTGCAGGACGAGGCTCGTGAGCAGCCGCCAGGGCTGCGTCGTGATCTCCGCGCGGGCGAGCGCACCGACCTCCACGAGGTGCGGGGTCGTGGGGTTCCGGCCCACCACCGCGAACAGGACGACGAAATGCGCGAGCACGAGGGCGATCGCGGCCTGGAGGGCGCCCCACGGCGGCGACTCGCGCTCCCGCCGCTCCTCCTCCGTGTCGGAGGTCTCGAACGGCTCGGGGGAGGCGGTGGCGTCGGGCTCGTCGTCGTCCGCCGTCCCGTCGCTCGCCTCGACCGCCGGGCCGCCCGTTGCCGCACGACCGGCCCGGTGACGGCGCAGCGCCGCGTCGACGACCGGCCTGGCCGCATCGACGCGGGACGCCGGCACCGTGAAGACGACCATCGGCGAGGGCTCGATCTGCAGCCCCGTGCGGCAGGGAATGCCGGCCGCGCGCAGGGCATCGTCCACCACCGGGATCAGGGCGGGTTTCTCGACGGCCAGCAGGAAGGTCCAGGGCTCTTCGGACATGAGGGGGGATTGTACGAGCACGATTCGCGCGTAGCATGCCGTCACGCATCATGAACGCCCCGCTGCTGCTCGCCGTGCTGCTCGCCGGCGCCGAGCCGCCCGCCGATCCGCTCCCGGCGGGAGGGTCCGAGACGGTGACGGTGCGCCTGCTCGTCGTGGACGCCCTGGTCCTCGACCGGCGGGACCGGACCGTCCCGGGCCTGACCGCCGCGGACTTCGAGCTGCGCCTGGACGGCAAGCGCGTGCCGATCGACACCTTCGACGCGGAGTGCACCGGCGAGGCCGTCGCCGATCCGGCGGCGACCGACCTCGCGTCGACCCCGCGGATCGCGGCCCTCCCGGAAGGGGAGCCGCGACGCGTCGTCCTGGTCTTCGACGAGCGACACCTGCAGGACTTCCGGACCGATCCCCCGTCGCCCCGCCGTGCGGGGGCGTACGAACAGGCCCGCCGGCTCGTCCGGGAACCCCTTCCTCCGGGTCTCGAGATCGCGGTCGCCGCCGTCGGCGACGGCGTGCGCTTCGAGGCGGACTTCACGACCGATCACCGTTCCCTCCTCGCCGCGGTCGATCGCCTCGAGGCGGACATGACGATCTTCGTCCGGGCGTGGGGGGTCAACGGCATCCAGGGCCTGACCGCGAAGTCCTGGCTCGCCGATCTCGGCGTCCTGCTCCGCCGCCTCGAGCCCCTTCGCGGACCGAAGAGCGTGGTCCTCTTCTCGGCGTACTCGCGCTCGGTACGGCCCACCGATCTCCAGATGCGCGAGCTCGCCGCAGCCGCCGGGGCGGCCCGGACGTCGTTCTACCCGGTCGATGCCGCGGGGCTCCTCGCCTCGACGCGGCCTTCGCGGCTGCGCGTGTTGTCGCGGCTGGCCGTCGACACCGGCGGGCGCGAAACGGTGAACACGAACGACCTGACGCTCGCCGCCGCCCGCGCGTCGAGGGACCTCGGCTGCCGGTACGCCCTCGGGACCTACGTTCGCGGCGCCGGTCGTCGTTCGGGGAGCATCGTGGTCGACGTCTTCCCGAAGGGTACCCGCGCGCTGCACCCCGCGGGCTACCGGCTGGACTAGGGTCGCCGGCCGAACTCCGCTGCCAGGATGGCGAGGTCGGCCCCGTCGACGCCGCAATCGCGGTCGAAGTCGACGTCCGGGTCGTAGGCGGACTGCTCGCACGCACTCGCGAACGCGCGGCCCAGGCGGGCGAGATCGCCCCCGTCCACGCGTCCCGAGAGATCGGCGTCCGCGAGGAACGCTCCCGCCTCGCACGCGTCGCCGCGCCCGTCGCCGTCGAAGTCCGCCTGCGACGCGTTCGGCGCGGCCGGACAGTTGTCGGTCAGGTCGACGACGCCGTCGCCGTCGGAGTCGACGCCCGAGCAGTTCGCCACGCAGCGGAAACTCGCGGTGTACGTCGTGTTCGCGGGGGGCGCCGCGATGACGTGATCGCGCGTGCCCCCGTCCGACCACGACACGAACTCCCACGTGACGCCGTTCGCCGACTGCGGCGACGGCGCGGTGAGCCGGCGCGTGAAGCCCACCACCGAGTGCTTCGACCACGGCGCGACCGCCGCGCTCTGGTCGATGGCGAGCTGCAACCCGCGCCCGGCGGGACTCGCGGCGACGGTGATCGTCGCGACGTTCGGAACGACGTCGACGAACGACGACGCATCGAGGACGCCGGCGGTGCCGAG
This sequence comes from Candidatus Polarisedimenticolaceae bacterium, assembly GCA_036376135.1. NCBI lineage: Bacteria > Pseudomonadati > Acidobacteriota > Candidatus Polarisedimenticolia > Candidatus Polarisedimenticolales > Candidatus Polarisedimenticolaceae > Candidatus Polarisedimenticolaceae bacterium. The sequence continues at coordinate 23,899 of DASVAW010000133.1, forward strand.
AGGGGCCCCCGAGTCCCGGACGGCCATGTGGATCCTGTAGAAGACGTCCGTGGAGTCCTCGCCGTCCGTCGGGATCGTGAACGAGCCCGAGGCGACGCCGGACACCGGGCCGAGGAACGGGTGCGTGTGCGCGTCGTGGTGGAAGACGACGGTCCAGGTATACGCCGACGGCGGCAACGCGCCGTCTTCCGGATCCGTCGCTCCGCCCTGGTAGGCGATCGTGTCCCCCGCGTCGAAGCGCGTTCCGTTTGCGGGTGCCGCGATCGTCGGGACCGGCGGACGGTTGCCGACCACGATCCGCACGGCGTCCGACGTCGCGGACGAGTTGGGCTGGCCCCTCCCGTCGTCCACGGTGAGCGTCGCGTCGTAGACGCCGTTCGACGCGTAGGTGTGCCCCGGATCCGCGACGCCGGAGGTCCCACCGTCGCCGAAGTTCCAGGCGTAGGTCAGCGCGTCCCCGTCGGGATCGGACGAGTCCGAACCCGTGAACTGCACGTTCAGCGGGGCGAGGCCGGACGTCGGCGTCGCCGCGGCCGCCGCGGTCGGCCCGCCGTTCGTCGGCGTTCCCCAGCAGACCTCGCGCACACCCGCGCCGGTGATCCCCACCCAGACGAGGCAACCCGAGGGCGAGACGATGAGGTCGACCACGCCGGTCGCGTCGCCCATGAACAACTGCGGGTCCTGCAGCTTGCCGTCCGCCGCGATGGCGGCGTGCCGGATCCAGTCGGAGTCGTAATCGCCGAAGAAGTACCGCCCGCGGTACTCGGGGGGGAACGCCGTCGCGCGATAGACGGGTCCCCCGGTGACGGACTCGCCGACGACGGGCGTCTGGAAGTTGTGGCCGTAGGCGAAGATCGGCGCAACGGCCGCGACGGGCGGCGGGTCGCAGACCCGGAACGGAATCGGTCCTTCGAAACACGGATACCCGAAGTCGGCCCCGGGCACTCCGGCATCGATCTCCTCGTAGGTGGCTTCGCCCACGTCGCCGATGTACGGGATCCCCGTGGCGGAATCGACGGAGAAACGGAACGGATTCCTCAGACCCCAGGCCCAGATCTCCGGGCGCACGCCGGCCTGCCCGACGAACGGGTTGTCCGGCGGGATCGTCCCGTCGCGCCGGATGCGGAGCATCTTCCCCCGCAAGTCGGCCAGGTTGCGGGAGTGCGGCAGCGGGAACGCGTCGGAGTCGTTGTCGCCCATGGAGATGAGCAGCGTCTTGTCGGGGAGGAACCGAACCGTTCCTCCGTTGTGGTTGTTGGCGGAGAGCTCCGGCCCGACGAGGAGTTTCTGTTCGCCGCTCAGCGTCCCGCCGCTCTCTAGGAATCGGGAAACGGTGTTGAACCCTCCGGTGTCGGATCCCGGAAGGGCGCAGGTGCCGCTGCTGTCCACGTGTCGCGTGTAGTAGAGGTACACCCAGCGTTGCGGGCTCGTGGGGTGCGCGTAGTCCGGGTCGAAGGCGATGCCGAGCAGGCCGCGCTCGCCGCTGCCGTCGACGCAACTGAGGCTCAGCGCGATCGTCACCGCGCCCGTCGCCGGGTCCCGACGATAGACCCGGGCCGTCCCGCGGATGGAGCCGTCGCCCTGGTTCAGGATGAAGAGGGCGCCGGTTCCGGGCTCGTAGGCCACGGCGACCGGCGCCGGGACCTGGGACGTGGTGGCGAGGACCCGTTCCATGAAACCCGGCGGAGGCGTCCCGGCCCACGCCGACGTCAGCACGAAGGCGAGCGGCAGGAGAAAACGGGGACGCACCATGCCGGGAGTCTAACCCCGGTTCCGCCGACGAAGGCGGGGTGGATTCAGTCCAGGTGCGCCCGGGCCGAATCCCCCATCTCGACGCCCCCGGACGGGAAGTACTCGTTCCATCGCCGGCCCACGAGCTCCGCCGTCGGCGCGTCGCAGAAAAGCTCGTCGGGGAAGCCCGGCTTGAGGCGCGCGTCGATCACGACGGGGCCGCCGTAGGCGATGTGGTTGTGGTGGATCGTCTTCGAGGCGGCGTGGATGTCGGACCCCGGATTGAAGCGCGTGAACGTCGTCCAGAGGAAGTTCATCGGGGACGCCGCCGCACGCTCCGGGGTGTCGCTGACGACGACGAGCGGCCAGCCCGACAGCGAAGGGTGCGCCGCGAAGCGCGCGGCCGCGCCCGGCTCGGCCGCGTACGCCGGGCCGCCCACGACGAGGCATCCCCCGCAGAACACGCGCGGGTCCCGAAGGCCCGCCGGGAGCTCCGCCGCCGCGAAGTCGCGCGGAAGCTCGCGGACGGGATCGCCCAGCCCGAGCCAGACCCCTTTCGAGCCCTCGTTGACGACGGGGGTGTTGTAGTCGAGGGTGTCCATCGACACGTTCGCGAAGACGTAGAGGTCGGTCTCCGGGCGGGTGCGCGCGAGCACGTGCTCGAGGGTCGCCTTGAAGTCGCGCAGGTCGACCTTGCGGTCCACGACGAGCAGGAACTTCGTGAGCGACAGCTGCCCTTCGCCCAGGATCCGGAACGCCGACGCCATCGCCTCGCGGCGGTAGCGCTGCTTGACGACCGCCCCCGCCAGCGCGTGGTACCCCGTCTCGCCGTAGGACCAGAGATCCTCGACGGCGGGCATGACGAGCGGGAACAGCGGGGAGAGCAGCTCCTGCAGGAGATCGCCGATGAAGAAATCCTCCTGGCGCGGCTTGCCGACGACCGTGGCCGGGAAGATCGCGTCCCTCCGGTGGGCGAGATGGGAGATCTCGAAGACCGGATAGTCGTGCCGGAGCGAGTAGTACCCGTAGTGATCGCCGAACGGCCCCTCGGCCCGACGCACGCGGGGAGGGACGGACCCGACGAGCGCGAACTCCGCGTTCGCGATCAGGTCGTGCGCTCCCGGCCCCGGACACGTCGCGATCCGCTCGCCGGCGATCAACGAGGCGAGCATCGTCTCGGGCACGTTCTCCGGAAGGGGCGCGATCGCGGCGAGGATCAGCGCGGGAGGTCCGCCGAGGAACACCGTCACCGGGAGCGCTTCGCCGCGCGACTCGGCGACGGCGTGATGGAAGCCGCCCCCCTTTCCGATCTGCCAGTGCATGCCGGTCGTGCGGCGGTCGTGCACGTGCAGGCGGTACATCCCGAGGTTGGGCGCCCCGGAGTCGGGGTGGCGCGTGAATACGAGCGGCAGCGTGACGAACGGGCCGCCGTCCTTCTCCCACGTCGTCAGCACGGGAAGCCGCGAAAGATCGACGTCCGGGGTCACGACCTCGGTCACCGGCCCCGCGCCCCGCCGCTTCATCCCGATCCGCATCGCTTCGAGGAGGACGTCGCGCGCCCCCCAGAGCTTGCCGGCGGTGGGCGGGAGCAACGTCTCGGCGAGCTGCACGATCCGGCGGATGAGCCGCTGAGGGCGGCGACCGAAGGCCAGCTCCGCGCGCCGCGGGGTGCCGAAGAGGTTCGTGACGAGGGGGAAGGAAGCCCCCTTCACGTTCGTGAACAGCATCGCGGGACCGCCCGCGGCGATGACGCGCCGGTGGATCTCGGGCGCCTCGAGGCGGGCATCGACGGGGGCTTCCACGACGACGACGTCGCCGTCGCGGCGAAGCTGCTCGAGAAACGATCTCAGGTCGGTGAACAAGCGCCGGGATTATGCACGTCCGGTCCCGTTCGCCGCAGGGGCCCTTCTCCGGGCCCCTCCCGGGGGCGTAGGATCCGGGGGTTTCCCGCAAGGAGGTTCCCATGAAGCTCGCGATCGCGTTCGCCTCGCTCCTTCTCGGCGCGCCCGCCCCGGCCGGCGAGCACGAACATCCCGCCCCGTCGGCGACGAACCCCGCCTTCGAGCAGCTGAAGTCCCTGGCCGGAACCTGGACCGGCAAGGCGATCTCGGAGGACGGTCCCGGCTCGGACGCGAGCGTCGTGTTCAAGGTGGTCGCCGCCGGAAGCGCGGTGCACGAGACGATGTTCCCCGGCACGCCCCACGAGATGGTCAACCTCTACCACCTCGACGGGAGCGACGTCGTCGTGACCCACTATTGCGCCGGAGGGAACCAGCCCCGGATGAAGCTCGCGTCGGCGGACGGGAACGTCCTCGCCTTCAGGTTCGCCGGCGGCACGAACATCCCCAAGAAGGGGAGCTACATGCACGCGGTGACCCTCACCCTCGACGGCGGGAAGCTCGTCGAGTCCTGGGAGTCGGTCGACGGCGGCACACCCGTCGGGACGGCCCGGTTCGAGCTCACCCGGCGGTAGGGCTTCCTCCCGGAACGGCTCTTGTGGTATCAACTCGTGGCACGGTGCCGGGCAGGACGCCCGGCGCAACCCACAAAAGGGGGGTTTCATGAAGAAGCTCGCGATCCGGTTCGTTCTCGGTGCGTTCGTCCTCGGCGCGATCGCGGTCGGTACGACCGCCCTGGCCGGCAAGAGGCCGGGCGGCGGGGGCGGCGGCGACATCGTCTGCCTCGACGTCTGGGATCCCGTCGTCTGCGCGGACGGCGTGACCTACTCGAACCAGTGCTACGCCGACCGGGCCAAGGCCCCGAAGCCCTGTTACCCCGGCGACGGCGGCCCCGTCGAGGCCCGTCAGTAGTTCCCGCACGTCGGACGGCGCGTCCCGGCCGTGGGATCCCGGCCGGGGCGTGTCGTGGCGCGGCCGTAGCGGGGTCCTCAACGGCCGAGGCGCTGTTGGCCTCCGCGCAGAACCGAATCCAGGTCCTGCAGCGCGGACGGATCTTGCCGGGCCAGCGCCTGCCGCTGATCCTCGATGCAAGCCGTATCCCGCAGTGAAATGCACGCATACGCGAGGTTGAGCCGGACGCCGGTTGCGTCCGGATTCAACTCGAGAGATCTGCGGAACGCGATCACCGCGAGATCCGGACGCCCCAGGCGTCGGAGTGCGATCCCGGCGTCGTTGTGGTACGCGGCGTCGGCGGGCTCGAGTGTCACGGCCCGGTCGAATGCCGCGAGTGCCTCGTCGTAGCGCTGCTGTTTCAGCCTCACCTGACCACGCATGTCCCAGGCGAGCGCCGCCCCCGGCGCCTTCCGGACGAGATCCTCGGTCAGGACGTCGTCATTGGCCCACACCCCGGCGCGAACGAAGGACACGACGGCAAAGGCAACGACGACCGCGGATCCGACGGCGATCGTCTCGCGAGGCCGGCGCGCGACCCCCCACGAAAACGCCGCACCCGCCAGGATGCACAGACCCACGGACGGGAGGTACAGATACCGCTCCGCGATCACGACGGTCGTGTCCGAAGGCACCGCGAGCACGGGGAGCAGGAACAGCAGGAGGCACGGCGCCGCCAGCCAGGCAACGCGAACGCCCTTGTAACGGAAAGGCGTCAGATGGACTCCTGCGGCCAGCAGGCCGACGATCGCGGTCGTAACCGTGACATCCAGTTGGTCCCGCGTATAGAGCGCGTTGTGCGGCCAGGGCGCGGCGAGCAGCCGGCACATCCAGAGGAAGCCTCGTCCGGCCAAGCCCGGTTCGGCCAAGGCGAGCGGCGTCCAACCTTCACCAGCGCCGGTCCCCCCGACGGCCCAGGCGCGAAACGCCAGTACCGCCGCGAGACCCGGGAGCATGCACAACGCCACCAGGCCGGCTCGTCGCGCCCGATCGAGCGGACGCGCCGCCGATCGGGGCGACGATGCGAAGGACCACGTCATCACCAGAATCGGCAGAAGGACGACGACTTCCTTGGCCAGGCATCCCGCCGCGTACAGAACGACCGAACCACAAAGCCACGCGACGCGTCGAAACCCACTCACGGCGGATCCGGCGGCGTACCAGGCCAGCAGCGATCCGAACCCGAACACGGCACCCCAGAGATCGGTTCGAGCAGACACGAACGCCACCGATTCCACGTGAACGGGCAACACGGCGAAGAGCGCTGCGGCGGCCGCTCCCGCGACCGCATCCGAGAAGATCCGGCGCACGAGACCGAACACGAGAAGGCATGCCACCACGTGAAGGAGCAGGTTCGTGACGTGAAAGGGCCACGGCGCACGATCGGCAACGCGTGCGTCCGCGAGGAAGCTCAGGTTGACGATCGGCCGGTAGTAGACGGCGGCCACGTCCGGATCGGAGAGGAACGGCGCCTTCCAGACGCCGGTTACTCCGTCACGCGCGTAGGCGTCCTCGACTTGGGAGACCACGTAGTGGTCGTCCCAGACGAGATCGTGCGTCAGGGTTCGCGCGAATGGAACGATTCCCAGTGCGATGGGGAGTGCCATCATCGCAACTCGGAATCGCCTGGATTTCGCGCTCGGGAGCAAGGTCAGCCCTCCGGGTGACGGAGTATCCCGAGTTGCGGCTTCCGCGCACTTGACATCGGCTCATCGAGGCAACGACTCGAGAACGCGCCGAGCGGGCTCGAACCCAGGGTCCGCGAGCAGGATTGCTTCCAACGCCGTCCGACAGGAGGCCACTTCCCCCCAGTCGCAGTCCACCATGGCCAGGGCGAACGACGCCTCGGGGCCCTTCCCGGCAAGGCGCACGGCCGCAGCGGCGTAGTCCCCCGCCACCCGCCGAAGCGCCGCCGCCTCGTCGACCCGACCGCGAAGCCGTCGCGCCACCGCCGCGCGCATCAAAGTCCTGGAGGCGTCGAGCCTCACACGCACCGCGAGTTGCGCGTCGTGCGCCGCAACCGCCGCAAGTGCGACATCGGCGTCACCCGACCGATCCCGGATTCGACACAACGCGAGATAGTCCGCCGCGACGGCGCGCGCGTTCGGGGTCACGCGCAAGGACTCGCGGTAGGCCAGCAACGCCTCCTCCGCCTCCGTCTCCACGCCGAGGAATTCGTAGCGAATCCACCGGAGGCGAGCCTCCCCGGCCCACGCATAACCTTCCGCGGGATTCAGCTCCGTCGCTCGCCGGTATGCGGCGACGGAGCGGTCCATCCACGGCGACTCTTCCCCGGATCGGAGGAACACCGTGGCGAGCGCGGCCTGGTGGTCTCCCAGTGTCCTCCAGTAGCGGGGCTGGCCGGATCGCGTGCCGACGGCGTCCGCCTCGCGGGCGACGGCCACCAGGAGCCAACCGATCTCCCCGACTCGGTGGAGGAATTCGTCCTGTCCGACCGTGACGGGCCGTCCCCCGGGATTCGTGCGCAGCCACGTGCTGCCCGCGGATTCGAGGTGCCCGGCGAGCGAACGAATCTCTGCGTCCGACGAGAGGCGCAGCCGCGCGAGCTCGTCCATGAGCTCGGGGAGGTGCGCGGCGGCACCCCCGTCCCGAGTCGCCGCACGCGCCGACCTGCCGGCGGCCTCGACGGCACGCGCGTGACGGACGTCCGCCCCGATCCAGGTGCCGGCGACCCAGGCTGCGGCGAGCGGGCAGAGGACCGCCGCGATGGCCCACGCGGCGCGAAGGGGACGGCGGACCGGCGCTCGAGCTTGCGTCGTCGAGTCGGATCCGAGCGCGGACGCCGACCCCAGCAACGCCCACCACCATCCACGAAGCGGAGGCGTCGCGATCCCGAGCAGCAGGTAGACGAGGTAACCCGCCCCCGCCGCGAGTACGGCCACCGCGGCGGCGCGGTCGATCCCCTCGGCGCGTGCTGCCACAATGGCCGGCCACGCCCGACCTGCGAGGAGCGCCAGCCCGATCGCCGCGCCAACGAGGCCGAGCGTCGCCAGGACCTGCAGCATCTCGTTGTGCGCCGATTGCCCCACGCGATCGTCGACGGAGTCTTTGGATCGCCGGGTCGCGAGGTGAGCTGCATAACGCGTCATGTACATGTCGGCGCCCTGGCCTGTCAGCGGACGCTCCCTCCACATCGACGCCGCCGCCGACCAGAGGTCGAGCCGGGAATCGACGATCGCGGCCAGCGGACGGGACGCCGAGTCGACGAGGCGCGCCCCCCCGGCGGATCGTCCGGCGATCACCACGAGGACCAGCGCACCGACGATCGCCAACCCGATCGCTCGAACCCCCGGCGCGAGGCGCCCCCCCCGCGCCATCCGGAAGGTCAGGCCGACCGCGACGGCAGCCGCCGCGCCGAGCAGCGCGCCGCGGCTGCCGGTGTCGACGAGGGCCCGCACCGCGAGCGCGCTCACCCCGAAGAGCCATGCGCCCCGCGCCCCGCGGTCGCGGCCCCATCGTGCGAGCAGGAGGGAGGCCGTTCCACCGATCAGGAACGCGAACGGTCCGACAGCGGCGAGCGAGAGCTCCGCCGGCGGCGCCGCCCGCGAGATCGAGAGGACGGTCCACGTGACCAGCGCCGCCGACCCGACGCCGCAGAGGACGGCGACCTCGCGGCGCACACGCCGGGCGTCGCCGGAGAGCGCGAGCCCCCAGGCCAGAGGGATGACGAACGCGACGGCCGCACCCGCCGCCAGTGGGTTGGCCATGGCCGCCGAGAAACGCCCCTGGGAGCCGAACAGCGACAGGCGGGCGAGCGCGTCGATCCCCGCCGACTGGCAGGCGACGATCATCGCGGTCACGAGTGCCCCCGCCGTGAGCCCGAGCAGGAGGACTCGGACGTCCTCGCGCGACCTTACGTTCCAGCGAGCGACCAGGTACAGCGACACGCCGGTGACCTGCGCCAAGGCGCCGTCGAGGTGGTCGTATTCCCCCCAGAGACTCACCGCAGGGCTCCCCGACCACACGACGCTCGCGCAGGCCCATACCGCCCAGGCGATCGCAGCGACGTCGCTCCAGTGCAATCCGGGGCCAGCCTCCCCTCGCGCCATGCGCCAGAGCGTCAGACCGGCGAGCAAGCCCGTGCCGGCGACGAGCAGGGCGAACTGCGGGAGGAGGAACGGGTCGTAGGCGCGCGTCGCGAGCGTCAGCGGAAGCGCGGCGAGCAGGAGGGCGAGGAGGAGGACGATCGGGCGCCCCCCGCCCTCACGAGAGTCCATAGGTCTTCATCTTGTAACGCAGCGCGTCCCGGCTGATGCGCAGCAGCCGGGCCGCGCGCGTCTGGTTCCCGCCGGTACGCTCGAGCGCCTGGCGCACGAACTCGCGCTGCAGGTCGCGCAGCGACACCCCTTCCTCCGGAAGCACGAACAGCCCCGACGCCGACAGCGCCGCGCCGACCGCACCTTCCGCCGCCTCGTCGTCGCCTCCCTCCCAGCCCTGGACGATCTCCTCGGGAAGGTCGGTGACGTCGATCTCCTCCCGGTTCTCGAGGATCATCACGCGCTCGATCACGTTCTTGAGCTCGCGCACGTTCCCCGGCCAGTCGTAGCGGACGAGGCAGCTCATCGCCTCGGGGGTGACGCGCTGGGTGTTCTTGCGGAACTCGCGGTTGAAGACCTCGACGAAGTGGCCGACGAGCTCGGGGATGTCCTCCTTCCGCTCGCGCAGCGCCGGAAGGTAGATCGGGACGACCTTGAGGCGGTAGTAGAGGTCCTCGCGGAACGCCCCCGACTTCATCGCCTTCTCGAAGTCCTTGTTCGTCGCCGCGATGATGCGCACGTCCACGCGGAGGTCCATGTTGCCGCCGACCCGCTTGAACGCCTTCTCCTCGAGGAACCGGAGCATCTTCGACTGGAGGGTCATCCCCATGTCGCCGATCTCGTCGAGGAACACCGTCCCGCCGTTGGCCAGCTCGAGCAGCCCCTTCTTGAGCTGCTTCGCGTCCGTGAAGGCGCCGCGTTCGTGGCCGAAGAGCTCCGACTCGAGCAGCGTCTCGGGGAGCGCCGTGCAGGTGATGTTCATGA
>DASVAW010000134.1 GCA_036376135.1 Candidatus Polarisedimenticolaceae bacterium
GGGACGCGCACCACGGGAAGGAAGACCGATCTCGACGCTTCGCGGAAGCGTCGCTCGAGGGTGTCGAGCGGAACGTCGAACGCAGCCTTCGTAGCCTCGTCGAGTGGAGTGTCCTTGCCGAGAGCCTCGAGGAACGCGGGAATCCGCCCCCGGAGTGCATCGTCGGAAACGAGGAAATGCACGAACGCCCACGCGGTGCCGTAAAGCATCGGATTCGGCGCCATCCGCTCGCGGCAGGCAAGGACGTTCGCTAGCGGTACGCCGCCGACGAACTCGAGGTAGAGCCGGTAGTCGTACGGCGGCTTCCCGGAGGCGTAGTCCGCTCGATCGAGGGTGAAGGTGGAGTAGTAGTCCCCGAGGCCGGAGCGGTACCAGCGCGGAGGCGGGGCGCCGGCGGCGTGGAGGAGGTGACCGACGTAATCGTCGAGGAGGTAGGCGAGCGAGTCGTCGGCGTCGAGGGCCAGGAAAGCGCACCGTGCGACCGCGGGGACGTGCGCGCCGCCCGCGAGCCGTCCGCGTTCCCCGACGCGCGCCTCGAGTCGCTTCACATCCGCGAACAGGTAGACGTCGAAGGGCGGAACGTCCCCGACCGCGACGCCGCGGGGCTCCTTCACGAGGAAGGCGCGGAACGACTCGAGCATCCTGGCGAAGTGCCGCGCCCGGGCCGGATCGCCGCTGGTGAAGACCCGCACGGTCGGGGTGTCCACGCGTGCCCACCGTTCGCGCGCGGCCGCGCACGGTGGCGCGATCATGGCCAGCGCGATCGCGATCAGGGGATAGATCCGGCGCACGAAGAGCCTCCGCGGCGAACGAACTGGCCGCAGTGTAGCGCGTCGCGCCGGGATCGCGGCCGGCCCCCGCGTAACCTCCGGTAACTCCGCCTCGCGCCGCGACATCGGATCCACCCGGATGACGGAGGGAGACCGATGAAGAAGGCGTTGATCCCGTTCGCACTCCTCGCTCTCGGCGCTCTCGCCTATTCCGATTCGCCGCGCGACCCCCTGAAGCTCTACCCCGGCAACTACCGCGTCCTCGTCGAGAACGAGCGCGTGCGCGTCCTCGACTTCACCCTGGCGAAGGGGGCGAAGGAGGAGGCGCACGACCATCCCGCGAACGTCGCGGTCTTCCTCGCCGACTTCAGGATCCGGTTCACGTTCCCCGACGGGAACACGGGCATGCGCGTCGGGCACCCCGGGACCGTCGGCTACAGCGACGCCGTGCGGCACGCCTCGGAGAACGTCGGCGACACCGACGCGCACGGGATCCTGGTGGAGCTCAAGGAGCCGCCGCCGCCCCCGCCGGGGGCGCTGACCGCCGTGACGCTGATCCACGGCCTGCCGGGAAGAGGCGCCGACCTCGAGCGCCACCTGCTGTCGCTCGAGGGGCCGACCCGCGCCGAGCCGGGGTGCCTGCGCTACGACCTCTATCGCTCCCCCGACGCGCCGCACGAGTTCATGCGTTACGAGGTCTGGTCGAGCGCGGAGGCGCTCGAGGCGCACAAGCGGAGCCCGCACCTGAAAGCCTCGTTCGAGAAGCGGCAGCGCGAGGGATGGACCACGCAGATCCTCACGTGGGATCGCGTGACGGCCCCTGCCACGGTGGAGCGCCTCGATCCGCGCCTGGACGCCCTGATTCCCGTGGACACCGTCGTGGAGAAGGTCGTGGACGGTCACGACTGGACGGAGGGACCGCTGTGGGACCCGGCGAGCCGCTCGTTGCTCTTTTCGGACGTCCCGCGCAATGCGATCTTCCGCTGGGACGGCGGCGGCGCGGCGCGGCCGGTCCTGGAGAAGAGCGGGTACACCGGCGCCTCGCCTTTCCCGGGGCGCGAGCCCGGCTCCAACGGCCTGACCTTCGACCGCCGCGGGCGCCTGGTGATGTGCCAGCACGGCGACCGGCGCATCGTGCGCCGCGAAGAGGACGGCCGGCTCACCGTCCTCGCCGACCGCTTCGAGGGGCACCGCCTCAACAGCCCGAACGATCTCGTCTACCGGTCGAACGGCGACGTCTTCTTCACCGACCCGCCGTTCGGGTTGCCGAAGTCGTTCGACGATCCCGGGAAGGAGGTCCCGTTCCAGGGGGTCTATCGCCTCACCCCCGATGGGAAGCTCACCGCGGTGGTGCGGGACCTGCGAGCGCCGAACGGGATCGCCTTCTCGCCGGACGAGAAAATCCTCTATGTCAGCAACGCCGACAACACGAATCCGGTGTGGATGGCGTATCCGGTGCTTGCCGACGGGAGTCTCGGCTCGGGACGCGTCTTCGCCGACGCGCGCGCCTACGTGAAGGACGGGGAGGGGGTTCCCGACGGCCTGGAAGTGGACGCCGCGGGGAACGTCTTCGGCGCGGCCCCCGGCGGCGTCCACGTCTTCGCTCCCGATGGCACGCGCCTGGGTCGGATCGTCACGGGGGTGAAGACCGGCAACGTCGCGTGGGGCGGGGGCGGCGACCTCTTCGTCGCCGCGAACCACGCGATCCTGCGGGTCCGGACGCTCACGCGGGGGCCGGACCCGCGTTAGGCCCCCGATCCCGGCCGCTCCAGCGCGCCCCCGTTCCGCTTGTCGGCGCGCAGCAGCAGGATCGCGAAGGCGAGGCCCGCGAGGCCCAGGGAGGCGAACATCACCTGGCTCGCGACGTATCCGTGCGTGGCATCGCGAAGCTTCCCGTTGAGCCACGGGAA
>DASVAW010000135.1 GCA_036376135.1 Candidatus Polarisedimenticolaceae bacterium
AACGCGGCCGCCCGGCCACACCGGAGCAGTCCCTGCTCGACAGGGAGAAGTGCCTTCGCCTCGCCGCGGTCGTCGGCGAGCTCTCCGAGCGGCAGCGAGAGGTGTTTCTGCTCCGCGTCGGACTCGGCGCGACGGTCGAGGAAACGGCCGCGACGTTGCGGTGCAGCGAGGCGGCGGTGCGGACGGCGCTGCACGAGGCGACGCGTGAGATTCGCGAGCGAATGGCCCGGGGGCTCGGAAGGGGTGAGCTGCATGAACGCCGATGATCTCGAACTCCCGGACGAAGGCTATCTCCTGCGGGAATCGCTGCGGGCCGACGAGGTCGCGTCGATTCGCGGGCGATTGCCGGGCCGGCGTCGGCGCACTTGGGTCTACTCGATGGCGGCGTGTCTCGCCGCGGTACTGATCGGAATCGGCTGGTGGGCGACACGCCCCTCACCGGGCGACGGTTCGACGCGCGTGGAGTTGCACATCGAACGGGTGGATGAGTCGGGGCGACGTCCGATCGTGCTGTCGATCGAACGACTTCCCGACGAAAACCGAAATGGAGTGAGGCGATGAGACGTCTTCTTTGGGTCTGCTGCCTCCTGCTCGGAACCGCCGTCACCGCGCGCGGCGAAAAGGGCGACTCGTCCCTGCAGACGCCGGTGTCGTTCAACGCGGAGGACGTGCCGGTAGTCTCGGTCCTGAACATGCTGAAGGCGGCGGGGCAACTCCAGCTCGACGTCGATCCCTGCGTCAACGGCCGCGTCCGAATGCAACTGGAGAACGTGCCGCTCCGGGCCGCGCTCGAGGCGGTCGCGACGTCCGCCGACCTCGAGGTGACGTTCCCGCAGGACTCCGCGAAGCCGATTGTGGTTCGCTGCAAGCCCGGCTCCCGTGCGATCTCGTCGCCGCCCTCCGCCAAAGGCGACCCCGTGCGCCTGGAGTTCCGGCTGAGTCGTCTCGTTCCCGGGCGCCCACGTGAGGATCTGATGAACCCGCGGCTCGCCACGAACCGCGAGGAGTACGCCGAGATCGCGCAGGAGAGCCCGGACGTCCAGGTGTTCTCGCTGGGCGAGAACGGGGAGACGATCGTCAGCCAACGCGGCCGTCGCGCCGCGATCGGGATCTTCATCCCCCGGAATGCCTCGGAAACCGTGCCGCTGCGGGGGAGGATCGAAGTCGTGGACAGCGACGCGGCGACCCGCTCGTCGGCGAGCTTTTCGCGCGTGTTCGAGGTGATCCTGCCTCCCCCGGGGCAGTTCGTGGAGGCGACGAAGTTCGACCTGCTGGGCGGAACCTACGAGCTCCGCGTGTCCCAATTCTGAAGTCGGCCGGCGGCGCGCCTCTGTTAACCTCCCCCGCGTGTTCGGCAACAAGAAGATCCGCCTGACGAGTTACGCATCCTGCGCCGGTTGAGCGAGCAAGATGGGCCCCGAGGCCCTGGCGCAGGTGCTGCGTCCGCTCGCCGGGATGTTCGACCCGGGCAGGTTCCCGAACCTCCTCCGCGGGCTCGTCGAGCCCGACGACGCGCTCGTGTGGAAACTCGACGACGAGCGCGCGATCGTGCAGACCGCCGACTTCTTCCCGCCCGTCGTGGACGACCCGTTCTCCTTCGGCCAGATCGCCGCGGCGAACGCGATGTCCGACGTCTACGCCATGGGGGGCGTTCCGATCTTCGCGATGAACCTCGTCGGGTTCCCCGAATCGCTCGATCCCGAGGTCCTCTCGGAGATCCTCCTCGGCGGTGCGGACAAGGTCCTCGAGGCCGGCGCGGCGATCGCGGGGGGGCACACGACGACCGACGAGGAGCCGAAGTACGGCCTCGCGGTCACCGGGCTCGTCCACCCCGATCGCGTCCTGAAGAAGACGGGGGCGAAGGTCGGCGACGTGCTGCTGCTGACCAAGCCTCTCGGGACCGGCGTCGTGACCACCGCGCACAAGAAGCAGAAGGTCGCCGCCGAGGACCTCGAGGTCGCAATCGCGAGCATGGCGCGGCTGTCGGCGAGGGCGTCGAAGCTTCTCGTCGAGGCCTGGCCCGCCGTGCATGCACTGACGGACGTCACCGGGTTCGCCCTTCTCGGTCACGGCCACGAGGTCGCGCACCAGTCAGGGGTCACGCTCGTCTTCGACTGGGCCAAGCTCCCGTGGCTTCCCGGCGCGGAGCACTACGCGAGAAAGGGCCACCTGACCGGCGGCTCGAAGCGCAACGATGCGTATTACGGGGAGTACCTGGACCTGCGGCGCCCGCTCGAAAGCTGGGAGCGCGCGCTGCTGACGGACCCGCAGACCTCGGGCGGCCTGCTCTGTGCGGTGGACCCCGCCGCGGTGGACGCGCTCGTCGAGCGGTTCCGGGCCTCGAAGGAACCGGTGTGGCGGGTCGGCGAGGTGGTCGCGGGGAAGGCGGGCACGATCCGCGTGGTGTGACCTGACGCATGACCGAGAAGGAATTCACCACCCTCGTCCTGGCGAACGAAGCCCGGGCGAATCGCAACCCCTCGCTCTACAAGCTCCGCGTGGCCGGGATGGCCGCCGGGGCCTATGCGTACCTGCTGGGCATGATCGTCGTGCTGCTCGCCGCGGCGGTGGCCGTGTGCTGGGCCGCGGCCGCCGGGCACGCGGGTGGACTGATCAAGCTCTTGTTCCCGATCGGGTTCGTCCTCTGGATCGTCCTGCGCGCGATGTGGGTGCGCATGGACCCGCCCGACGGCCTCGTCGTCACCGAGCGCGACGCCCCCGAGCTCTTCTCGATGATCGAGGAGGCGCGGCGTGCGGTGGGGGCGCCCAGGCCCGACGTCGTCCGCATCGACGGGCAGCTCAATGCCTCGATCTCGCAGATTCCGAGGCTGGGCTTTCTCGGCTGGCACCGCAACCACCTGACGCTCGGCCTTCCGCTCATGCGCCTTCTGACCCCCGACGAGTTCCGCTCGGTGGTCGCGCACGAGTTCGGGCACCTCTCGAAGGCGCACGGCGCCATCGGCGCGTGGATCTACCGGTTGCGGGCGACCTGGGGCCGGATCGTGGAGGACCTCGAGAAGGAGGGGCGGGGGGACTGGCTGGTCAGCGGTTTCTTCAAGCGTTTCAATCCGCGTTTCGCGGCGGCGTCGTTCGTCCTGGCGCGCCAGCACGAATACGAGGCCGACCGCCTCGCGGCGCAGGCGGCGGGAGCGCCGGCGGCGGCGTCCGCGCTCGCGCGCCTCGACGTCGCCGCGCGTTTCGTCGAGGGAGGGTACTGGCCGGCGCTCTTCCATGCGGTGACGCTCCGGCCCGATCCTCCCGAGCGCCCGTTCGACGGCCTCGGCGGCGCCGTGCCGTACGAGCGGACCGAGGTCCTGAAGGAGGCGCTCGACGCCGCGCTCGAGGTCCGCACCGGCGTGGCGGACACCCACCCGAGTCTCGCCGACCGGTTGCGCGCCCTCGGCGCGAAGCCGGCGGTCCCGCAGTCCCCGGCGACGACGGCCGACGTGGCCTACCTCGGATCGGCGCTGCCGTCGATCGAGGCGGCGCTGTCGCGGACGTGGCTCGAGGCCGTGGAGCCGCGATGGCGCGAGCGCCACCGGCTGCACCGCGAGTCCGAAGAGGAGCTCGCGGCGCTCGAGGCCAATCGCGAGCCTTCGACCGACGAGGCGTTCCGCCGCGCGCAGCTCACCGAGGAGCTGCGCGGACTCGAGGCGGCGATCCCCCGGTACGAGGAGGTGCACGCCATGAACGGCGCGCTCGCGGGACCGCTCGGCGCGCTCGCGCGTCACCGGCTGTCGCAGGGGGACGAATCCGGGATCGCGCTCCTCGAGCGGGCGCTCGAGAGCGATCCCGACTCGACCCCGTTCGTCAGCCGGCTCGTCTACGACTTCCTGCGGGCGCGCGAGCGGCGCGACGAGGCGGCGGCGTGGCGCAAGCGCGGCGAGCTGTACGAGGCGAAGCTCGAGGCGGCGAGGGCCGAGCGCGAGACCCTGCGCAAGGACGACCCCCTCGAGCCGCACGGGCTGGAAACGGCGGTCGTCGATGCGCTCCTTGACCAGCTGCGCGACCGGAAGGGGCTGGGGAAGGCCTGGCTCGTCCGGAAGCGTATGGAGCATTTCCCCGATCGCCGGAAGTGGATCCTGGTCGTCAGCGGCGCCGGATGGCTCCGGACCGACAAGCGGATCGTGACACTCGTTTCCGAGATCGCGCAGGACGTGGGGTTTCCCGGGGACACGATGATCGTGGGACTCACCTCCGGCAACGGCTTCCTGAAGGGGATGGTCCAGAAGGTGGAGGGGGCCCGGATCCTCTGAGGGTGGCCGCGCGGGCGAAGTCCCGGTACATTCCCCCCCTTTTCACGGGGGTTCCAAGCTCCATGGATCGTCTGTACGCGCCTCTCGTCGATGCCCTCGAGGGCCTGGTCTACACGCCCGAGCAGTACAACGCGGAGCACCTGACGAACTACGGCCGGGTCTTCCAGTGGACCCCGCGGTTCGTGGTCTACCCGAAGTCGCAGGGCGACATCGTGAAGCTGGTCGCGTTCGCGCGCGAGCACCGGCTGCACCTCTCGAATCGCGGCTCGGCGCACAGCCAGTCGGGGCTCGCGATCAGCGACGGCGGGATCCTGCTCGAGATGAAGTCGATGAACCGCATCGGCGACGTCGATCACGACAACCTGACGGTCGACGTCGAGCCGGGGGTCGTCTGGCGCGACCTGACGCACCACCTCAAGCGCTGGAACCTCGTCCCCCGCGTGCTGACCAACAACCTCGGCGTGACGGTGGGCGGCACCGTGTCGATGGCGGGGATCGGCGTCGCGTCGTTCAAGTACGGCTCGCAGGGGGACAACGTCGCCGAGATGGACGTCGTCACCGGAGACGGCAGCGTCGTGACCTGCTCCCCCGAGCGGAACGAGGATCTCTTCTGGGGGGTCGTCGCCGGACTCGGGCAGTTCGGGATCGCGACCCGCATCCGTCTGCAGCTGCGGCGCATGAAGCCGATGTCGCGGACGTACTACCTCCTCTACGACGACCTGCGCGTGTTCCTCGAGGACGCGCGCGTCTCGATGGACAGCGGGAAGTGGGACCACCTCGAATCGTGGGGGGCGCCGTGCTCCCAGGGGACGCGTCCCGTCGGCGGCGTGCGGCAGGTCTTCGCGAAGTGGTTCTATCCGTTCCACCTCACCGTCGAATACGACGAGGGGAACCCGCCCAACGACGCCGAGATGCTCGCGGGGCTGCGCCCCTACGACAACCTCTACGTGGACGACTGCCCGACGATCGACTTCCTCGAGCGCATGGTGCCGGTCTTCGAGCTGTGGAAGAAGGCGGGGACCTGGGAGTTCATGCACCCGTGGATCGAGTGCATCCTCCCGTGGGAGACGGCGGCCGACTGCATCCAGGAGGTGCTGCGCGACACGCACCCCGGGATCCAGGTCGGCGGGCACGTCCTGCTGTGGCCGGCGAAGGGGACCTCGTCCCGCTCGAAGAACTTCAAGGTCCCCGAGGGGGAGAACCTCGTCGGCTTCGGGCTGCTTCCCGCCGTCCCCCAGAAGTTCTGGGGGGAGGCGAAGGAGCGTCTCGAGAACGCCAGCCGCCTCATGCTCATGTTCGGCGCGAAGCGGTACCTCTCCGGCTGGGTAAACTTCACCGCCGAGGAGTGGCGCGAGCACTACGGGGCGCGGTGGGACGAGCTCGTCGAGCTCAAGCGGCGCTTCGACCCCGACCGGATCTTCAATCCCGGCTTCCTTCCCCTGTAGGAGTGGCGTCCACGATGGCGATCAAGTTCGGCACCCCCGAGTGGGCGCAGTTGCTGGTGCAGGAAGTCAACGGCTCGAGCGAGTACCGCAACGCCGCGGCGGGCTGGGGCGACGGGTACAACGGGAACGTCATGCTCGTCATCGAGCCGGACGCGAAGCTCGCGAACGGGCTCAACCTGCTCATCCGCCTGTCGAGGGGAACCTGCCACGGGGCGGAGTTCACCGGCGATGCGCACCACCCGGAAGCGGGGTTCGCCCTGCGCGCCCCGTTCTCGCTCTGGAAGGACATCCTCGAGCGGAAGTCGATGGCGGCGACCGCCATCCTCACCGGGAAGATGAAGGTCGACGGCGACAAGATGACGTTGCTCAGGCACACCGCCGCGCACCGCGCGATGGTCTCGTGCTGCTCGGCCATCGACACCGACTTCGACCTGTAGTCGATCAGTCGGCGGGGCCGCGCCCGAGCCTAGACTCGATCTCCTGAATCGCGAGGAGATGCCCTTCGGCCTCGTGGAGGCGGCCGTCGCGCAGCGCCTCCCGCGCGACGAGGAACCGGGAGAGCAGCTCGTCCGGCTTCGCCTCGATCGCGCGCCGGAGGGCGTCGTCGGCGCCGTCCTCGTCCCCCAGGAGCGTCCGCGCCCGCCCGATCTCGCGCCACACGGAGGCGGCGTCCGCTCCCCGGCGCAGCGCCTCCTCGAGCACCGGGAGCGCCTCGGCGGGGCGTCCGGAAGAGCGCAGCGCCTGGCCGAGCAGGACGAGCGACTCCGGCTGGCTCGCATCGCGCAGCACCTCGATCGCGCGATCCCATTCCCGCCCGCGCACGAGCAGCGACCCGTACATCGCGCGCACGCGGTTGGAGGGGTCGAGCCGCATCGCGCGCTCGAACCAGGCACGGCTGTCGGCGTAGCGGTTCTGCAGCCGCAACGCGTGCGCGGCGATCCCCGTCGCGTCGGCGGCGAGCGCGGGCTGGCGCTCGGCGACGTCCGCGAAGAACTGGAACGCGAGCTCCGGGTCGCGGAGCAGGCACCGCCCCGCGGTCTCGATCGCGGATCGGCAGGTCGACTCCTTGTGGCAGGCGGAGCGCAGGGACGCCTCGGCGTCGACGAGGCGCTGGGCGCTGCACGCGCGCGTGGCCTGCTGGAGCGCCGCCTCCGGGGGGAGCGCGACGGGAGTCCGGGCGCAACCGGGGAGCAGAAGCAGCGCGGCGACCAGGCCGACCGCGCGGCGTCTCACCACCGCAAGCGCGAGGAGCGCGAGGGTGATCCCCGCGCAGGCCTTCTCGAACAGGCCCCGGCTGCGCGCGTAGAGGGTGGGCGACGGGTCCGCGATCGACGTGCGGTCGACGAGCGTTCCGACCGCGGCGGTGGGGCCGCCGGCAGCGTTCAGCATGGTTCGAATCCTCCCGTCCGAGTCGATGAAGCAGGAAATGCCCGAGTTGCCGGCGCGCACGAAGGGCAGCCGGTTCTCGACGGCCCGGAGGATGCAAAGGCGCAAGGCGTGTTCGTGCGCGACGCCGCCGACCTCCCCCTCGCTCGTGATGTGCACGCCGAACCGCGCTCCCAGGCGCCTGGCCTCGGACGCCAGTCGCGGAGCGATCGCCTCCCAGCAGGTGAGGGTCACGAACGGCAGCGACGTCCCGTTCCAGTCGAGCCGGAACAGTCGCATCCCGTCCCCCGGGACCCCGTTCGGCACGAATCCCCACGCGCCGCGGATCGCGCCGAGGTACACCCGGCGAACCGAGGCGGGGAAGTGGCCGAGGGCCCCGGCGTAGGGGACGTATTCGGAGAAGGGGAAGAGGATCTGCTTGTCGTAACGACCGAGGATCGAGCCCGAGCCGTCGACGAGGATCGCGCTGTTGTTCGTGCGGAGGGGGTTGTCGGGCGTGCCGATCGACGCGCCCAGCAGGATCGGCGCGCCCGTGCGCGAGGCGAGCCAGCCGAGGTCCTCGAGGAACACCTCGTCGCGCTTGACGTCCTGGAGGATCGCGTTCTCCGGCCAGACGACGAGGTCGGCCGACCGGGCGGGGATCTCCTCGATCGTGAGCAGCATCTGCGAGAGGTGGACGCCGATCGTGTTGCGGATCGTGTGGCGCACGTTGGGCTGCACGACCGCGACGCGGGGGCCCTCGGCGGCCGCGTTCGGCGTGAGGCGGACGGCGGCGTACGCGAGCGACGCCGCCCACGCGACCGCAACCGCGATCGCGGGGCGCGCGAGCGAAGCGCGCCAACCCTCCGGGCGGTCGCGCCACGCGAACCCGACGTCGGCGATCAGCCCCGACACCGCCGCGACGAGGAACGAGAGCCCGTGGACCCCGACCACGTCGGCGCTCTGGATCGACGCGGGGAACGGAGCGAGCGCGTAGCCGAGCGCCTGGTAGTCGAAGCTCGACACGGTCATCCAGGAGCGCAGCCACTCCGTCGTCACCCACGCCATCGGCACGAGAAGGGTGCGGGGGAGCGCGAACCGCCGAAACAGCGTGCGCAGGAGCGGGGCGAAAACCCACAGCCCCTGGACGGTGCACAGAAGCGCGCAGGCGAACCACGCGACGAGGCCGAACGTCCTCGCGTTCTCGTAGGCGACGAGCCAGTAGAGGTACGCGCTCCCGAAGTACCAGCCGAGCGAGACCGCGGGACGCCGAGGGTCGGTGTAGAGAACCGTCCAGGGCACGAGGCCGATCACGACGAGGAAACTCAGGCCGGGGTACGGGCCGTACGCACCCAGCAGCAGCGCGGACGCGACGCCCAGCGCGGCGCGTCGCACGATTTCACGAGCCCGGTTTCCCATCGGACGCCTCTCGATCCGGCGAATGTACGCATCGATTTCTGCGTTCCCGCGCCGCGGAGGGCGCGGGCGGCGGCCGACGACCGCCGCGCGCGCCGATCGCTCCACCGGGTTGCCGATGCCGCAACCGCCGCGCGCGCGAGCTCCCGGGCGGACCGATGGTCTCGAAGCATCGAGGTCCGCCTCGCGAGGTCGCGCCTCCTGCCCGTCGGGGTGCCCCGATGATGTCGCTACATCAACGACTGAACGGGCGCCGAACGCAAGATGCCGCGCCGGGTCGATGCGGTTGCGCCAACGCGATGTAAACAAGCCGTTTAAGCGAGATTCGCCCTTGACAGCTTTCGCGACTTGACCGACCCGGCCTTGAACTTGTTCAAACGTTCGTTTAGAACACTCGCTTCTCTTTTCGGTCCTATCGAGGTCAAGGAATGAGCGAAGCCTCCCGCGACCGCATCCTCGACGCCGCCGAACGGCTCTTCGCCGAGAAGGGCTTCGAAGGGGCCTCGGTGCGCGACCTCGCCGCCGCCGCCGGGGTCAACCTCGCCGCGATCAACTACCACTTCGGGGGGAAGGAGGCGCTGTACCGCGCGGTCGGCGAGCGCCTCATGAACGAACTGCGCGAGCGCCGCCTGAAGGCGATTCGCGAGGCGCTCGAGGCCCCGGACGCCACGCTCGAGAGCGTGCTTCGCGCCTTCGCGTGGCAGATCTTCCGCCCGCTCGACGACCGCGGGCGCGCGCGCAGCTTCATCCAGCTCGCGCACCGCGAGATGGCCGAGCCGCGCCTCGCCCCGGAGTTCTGCAACGAGAACATTGTCGATCCGATCGAGCGCGCCCTCGAGGATACGGTGCGGCGGTTCGAGCCGCGGCTCGCTCCGGAAGACGCGCGGTTCGCCGTGCACGTCTTCATCGGCCAGCTGTTTCACGTCGTCGAGATGGCCTCGTGGCTCGGGACGCTCGACGACGAGCGTTCGTTCGGGTTCCCCTTCGACGAGCTCGCCGACCGCATCGTCGCCTTCACCGCCGCGGGGATCCGCGGCACCGCCGGAGGTCGCGCATGATCGCCGCAGCGCTCCTGCTCGCCGCCGCATCGTCGGTTCCCGT
>DASVAW010000136.1 GCA_036376135.1 Candidatus Polarisedimenticolaceae bacterium
AGTATTCGGTCGTCCGGGCGAGGAACATCCTCGCGAAGCTCGGCGAGCGGCGCGGCGCCGAGGAAACGGACGCGGCCTGGCTCCGGGCCCACGCCGATTTCAATCTCGTACCCGAGGGGGATCGCGCGTCGCACTGGGAGGTTCCCGCGCTGCTCGGCCGGCTCGAGGCGGTCCTGGCGCAGGCCGTCTCGGCGCTCGAATTGGCCGCGGTGGCCAAGCACGCCTATGTTCTTGCCCAGGCCTTCAACTCCTTCTACCACCGGTGGCCGGTGGCGCAGGAGGAGGATCCCGGCGTGCGCAGGGCCCGGGCGGCGGTCGTCCGGCTCTACCACGACGGGATGGTCCATCTGCTCGGCCTGATGGGCATCGAGGTCCCCGAGCGCATGTAGCGCGTGGGGAGGGCCGGCATGGGCCTCCGGTTCGTCGTCGTGGGAACGCTCGACGCCGCGGTGCGCGCGGAGCTGGAGGCGTTCGGCGGCGGGTCGACGGTGATCGGACCGGTCGACGCCGCGGCCGCCGCGAGGCTGCTTCTCGGCGGGTCCGCCGACTCCCTGGTCTCCTCCCCGCAGTGGCGCGCCCACTCGGCGGCGCACCCGTTCCAGCAGATGCTCGACGCCGAGTTCGCGAGAGCGGTCCGTTATCGCCACCCGATCGCCCTCCTTTCCATCGAGGTCGACGGCCTGGCGGAGCTTCGCGCCTCGCAAGGGGGTCCCGCAGCGGAGGCGTATCTGTCCCGGCTGGACGCGGCGCTGCGGCGCTCGTTGCGCGAGATGGACGTCCTCGCGCGACTCGAGGACGACACGTTCGGCGTGCTCCTCCCGGAGACCGGCGGGACCGGCGCAGCCCACGTCGCCGAGCGGCTGCGCGCGCTCGCCGCGAGGGTGCTCGCGAAGCCGGCCGAAGGGGGCGAGCGCCGCGGCATTCCCTTGAAGGCCACCGTGAGCGTCGGCCTTTCGGAGTCTCCCGCGGAGGGGGTCGTCACCGGGCGCGACCTCCACGCACGGGCGGTGGCCGCGCGCAGCCGGGCGCGCGAGGGGGGCGGCGACCGCGTCGTGGACTGAAGTTCGCGGCGCCGGCCCCGCGCCCCGGGGCGCCGTGGCGTCGGTGGCGACGCGCGTTGCGTGTAAACTGCCGATTCGATGAAAACGATTCCCGCCCTCGCGGCCTGGGCCTGCGCCGCGTCGTGCTCCGTCACGCTTGCGGCCCCTCCCCCGACGCTCTCCTTCGACGACGTGCGCAGCGGCATGCGCGGCGAGGGCCGGACCGTGTTCGAGGGCAACCGGATCGAGACCTTTCAGGTCGAGATCGTCGGGAAGCTCCCGCGTATCGGCCCCGACCAGAACCTCATTCTCGCGCGGCTCACCGGCGGTCCCCTTGCCCAGACGGGCGTTCTCGCCGGCATGAGCGGGAGCCCGGTCTGGGTCGACGGCAAGCTCGTCGGGGCCGTGGCGTACTCGTGGGGGTTCAGCAAGGAAGCGCTCGCGGGGATCACGCCGATCGCCGAGATGTTCGCGGTCTCACGGCGCGAGGTGGCGCCCCGCGCGCGAGCCGCCGCGCTGGAGCGGGGCGCGCTCGACCTCGCGCGCGAGCCGGCCCGTCTCGCGACGTTTTTCGAGCGCGATCTCCCCCGTCGCCTTCCGGTCCTCTCCCTCCCCGCGGTGCGCGCGGTGCCGATCGCCGTCGCCGGGATGGCCCCCGAGGGGTTCTCGCGTGTGGCTCCCGGCCTCGCCGCGGCGGGGTTCCTTCCCGTGCAGTCGGGATCGGCCGGTGCGGGCTCCGGCCCCCCGCCCAAGCTCGAGCCCGGCTCCCCCGTCGGCGTCCAGCTCGTGCGCGGCGATGTCGACATCACGGCGACCGGGACCGTGACGTGGGTCGACGGCGATCAGGTCTACGCGTTCGGCCACCCGCTCTACGGGCTCGGATCGGTCGACCTCCCGCTCACCGCCGCACGCGTCGAGACGCTTCTCGCGAGCCTGAACGCGTCGTCGAAGATCGCCGTCCCGCTCGACGAGATCGGGGCCTTCCGGCAGGATCGCACCGCCGCGATCTGGGGGCGCCTGGGCGTCAAGCCGCGGATGATCCCCGTCCGCCTGCAGTGGTCCGACGCGTCGGGCGGCCGCCGCGCGTACGCGTTCGACGTCGCCTCGGATCCGCTGCTCGGACCGCTGCTCCTCTACAACGTGCTGAACGGGATCGTCGGCGGGAACGAGCGCATCTACGGCACCACGACGCTGCGACTGCGCGAAGGCTCGGTGATCAAGATCGACGGCGAGGACGACGTCGAGCTCGACAACCTCTTCGCGGGCGACTCCGCGCCCGGGTACGCGACGGGCCTCTCCGCGTACATCCTCTACCTGCTCATGAACAACGACTGGCGAACGCCGTCGATCTCCGGAGTGAACCTCATCCTCGACTACGAGGACGGGCCGCGCACCGCCGTGATCCGGCGCGTGACTCTCGACCGCCACCGGGTGCACGCGGGGGAGAAGGTCCACGCCGCGATCGTCCTCTCCCCGTACCGCGGCCCGGACCAGGTCCTCGAGCGCGAGATCGAGATCCCCGAGGAGACGCCGGCCGGGCGCCTGCTGGTCCAGGTCGGCGACGCCGGTTCCGTCAGCCGCGCGGAATCCGCGGACGACCCGGTCGGACCGCGCGACCTCGGCCAGCTGGTCCGATTGATCAACCGCCTGCGCCGCAACGACCGGGTGTACGTCGTGGGGTCGAGGCAGGATGCCGGCGTGTCGCTCGGAGGCGCGCGCCTGCCGAACCTGCCGCCGTCGGCGCTCGGAATCCTGACGCGCCCGCGAAGCACCGGGAACTACGCGTTGCTCCCGCTGCGCGTCGTGCTCGAGGAGGAGATCCGCACCGACTACGCCGTCGAGGGGTTCGCGCGCGTGCAACTCGAAGTGGAGGAACGATGACGCGGGCGTGGGGCCTGGGAGCGCTGCTGTTCGCGACCGTCGCGTCGGCGCAGCCGCAGTGGTGGACCGCGGGCCCCCTCGAGCTCCAGAGCGGCGACGCCGAAGGCGTGGCCGTCGGCTCGCGAGGGAAGTTGTTCCTGGCCCCCCGGCTCGCCCCGGTCGCCCGGCCGGTGGGAGCGGGGAACCCCGCGCACGTCTGGGCCGCCGTCGCCGACGCCGCGGGGAACGTCTTCCTCGGCACCGGACCCGACGGGCGTATCGTCCGCGTGAGCCCCGCCGGTCAGCAGACCGTGCACTTCACGACGCGCGAGCCCCTGGTGACGGCGCTGGCGCTCCTCCCGTCCGGCGAGCTGCTCGCGGGGACGGCGCCCGAAGGGAGGATCTACCGGATCGGCCCCGACGGGCGCGGCGCGGTCTGGTGCGAGACGAAGGCCCGCTACGTCTGGTCGATCGTCGCCGCCCGGGACGGCTCCGTGTTCGCAGGCACCGGCGAGCAGGGGATCATCTATCGCATCGACCGGACCGGAACTCCCACGCCCTTCTTCGACGGCGACGACGCGCACGTCGTCGCGCTCGCCCCCCTTCCGGACGGCGGTCTGCTCGCAGGCGGGGCCGGACGCGGGCTCGTCTACCGCATCGGTGCCGACGGCGTCGGACGCGTCGTGCACGACGACGATCTCCCGGAGGCGCGCGCGGTGATGGCGGAGCGTGACGGCTCGATCGTCGCGGCGTTCGTCGCCCCCCCCGAACCCGATCGGCGCCCGCCCGCGGTGCGGATCCAGGTCGCGGGAGGTGCCGCGGTCGCGGGAGGCGGCGACGCGGTGGTGGACATCGACGAGCGCTCCGGCGGGACGACGCTGCAGGGGGTGATCGAGGGGCTTCCGTCCGACGCGCAGGAAGCCTCGGCGCGGACGCGGGGACGCGTGGTCCGCATCGCGCCCGACGGAACCGTCACGGAGATCTGGAAGTCGATCGGGGACGCGCCGTACGCGCTCGCGGCCGACCCCGCCGGGCGTCCGATCGTCGGACTCGGCGAACCCGCCCGTCTGATCCGGCTGGAGGCCGGAGGCGACTCCTCGCTCCTGGCGACCCTCCCGGAGGGCCAGGTCACCGCGCTCGTGCGCGGGGAGCGGACGATCGTGGCGGCGACGAGCAACCCCGCTTCGGTCTACCGGCTCGAACGTGACACGGCGGATTCCGGCACGTTCACGGCAAGAGCCGTGGACGCCGGCGGGACCGCCGTCTGGGGCACCCTTCGCTTCGACGTCGACGGCGACGCGGGGCGCGTCGAGTTCTCCACGCGCACGGGGAACACGGCGGAGCCCGACGGCACCTGGTCGGGGTGGTCGAGCCCGCTCACGGAGGCGGGGGGCTCGCGAATCCCCAGCCCCGAGGGGCGCTTCCTGCAGTGGAGGGTGCGGATCTTCGGCGGGGCCGGGGGTGCGGTGGACGATGCGACGGTGAGCTACGACACCGCCAACCGACCGCCGGCGCTTCGCGACTTCCGGATCGAGCCGGCGGTCCGGGCGACGAGCGGAAAGGTGAACTTCCGGTGGAGCGCCTTCGACCTCGACGGCGACGCGGTCGCCGTCGACATCCAGGTGCGTCGCACTTCGAGCCCCGCGTGGACGAGCGCCGTCCGCGTCGATCCTCCCGCGCCGAAACCCGGAGAGCCGGTTCCCGAGATCGATCCGGCATGGAAGGACGGCCGCGCCACCTGGGACGTCGCGACGATCGAGGAGGGGACGTACGAGGTCCGCGCCGTCGCGTCCGACGGCGCGTCGAATGCCGCCGGCGTCGGAAAGGACGTCACCGTCGGGCTCCCTTCGACGATCGTCGTCGATCGGACCCCGCCGGACCTGCGACCGCGGCGGGTCGGCGCGGTGGTCGAGGTCCTCGTCGAGGATGCGGGCTCGGGGGTCGTCCGATTCGAGGTGCTCGCCGACGGACGGACGTTGTTCGCGCCCCGCCCCGTCGACGGCGTTCTCGACGGCGCGAGCGAGTCCTTTCGCCTGAGCGCGGAGGAGGCGGGCGGCCCGCGCATGCTGCGGGCGATCGACGCGGCCGGCAACGTGACCGAATCCCCGGTGCCGGCCCCGTGAGGGTGCGATCCCCGCTCCTCGCGACGATCGCCCTCGCGGCGGCGGCGTGCGGACCGCACTCCCCCGATCCCCCGGCGGACGGCTTCGTCCGGGCCATCCAGTCGGGCGACCCGCAGTCCCTCACGCTGATCGGCAACACCGACCGGTTCGGCAGCGACCTCGGCCGTCTGATCTCCGACCCGTTGGTCGACCACGACGCCGCAGGCGGGTACGTGCCCCGCGTGGCGCAGTCGTGGACGGTCTCGGACGACGGCCGCGAGGTCGCGTTCCGGCTGCGCGACGGCGTGCGCTGGCACGACGGCACCGCCGTCGTCGCCCGCGACGTCGTGTTCACGGCCGATCGCGTCCGCGACCCGGCGACGCAGGCCCGGACGTGGGCGTCGCAGTTCGTCCCCGTCGAGTCGGTCACGGCGGAGGACGCGCGCACCGTCGTGGTCCGTTATCGCGAGGCCGTCGCCGACCCGCTCGAGGCGTGGCGCGTCCCGCTCGTGCCGTCGCACCTGGCGGATGCGGGCGCGGGCTTCCTGACCGGCGCGTACTCCCGCCACCCCGTCGGCTGCGGCGCGTACCGGTTCGTGCGCCATGTCCCGGGGGTCGAGGTCGTCGTCGAGGCGAACGCCGACTACTGGGACGGGCCGCCGGCCAACCGCGGGCTCACGTTCCGGATCCTGCGCGACGACCGGACCTCCTACGAGGCGCTCCTGCGCGGCGACGTCGACATCTGGGTCGCGACCCCGGACTTCTGGCGCGAGGCGCAGACCTCGCCGCGCGCGGGCAGGCTCGCCCGTTTCGTGAACGAGCGGCAGGCGATCTGGTACCTCGGGTGCAATCTCGACGGGTCGAACCCGTTCTTCGGCGATCCCCGGGTCCGTCGCGCGTTGACCCATGCGCTCGACCGGGAGTCGTTCGCCGCTTCGGTCGTCCGCGGCCTCGGCCGCCCTCCCGCCACGACCTACCTCCCCGGGAATCCGTGGCGCGACGCCGCGGTCTCCCCGCGCCGCTTCGATCCGGGGCTCGCGCGAGCGTTGCTCGCCGAAGCGGGGTGGCGCGACACGAATGCCGACGGAATCCTCGACCGGGACGGCCGCCCGTTCTCCTTTTCCCTGCTCTACGCGAGCGGCAACCAGGAGATCGCCGACCGGATCGCCGCGTGGATCCAGCGCTCCCTCGCGGAGGTCGGCCTCGAGGTCCGGCTCGAGCGGCTCGACTGGCAGATCATGCAGCAGCGGCGACGCGAAGGACGCTTCGAGGCGGCGATGGCGTCGTGGCTTCTCGGCCTGACCCCCGACCAGTGGGAGGCCTGGCACTCGACGGCGCGCGCGAACGGGCTCAACTACGGGGGCCTGCGCGACGCGGACGTCGACCGCCTCCTCGAACGGGGACGGGTCGAGCGGGACCCCGTCGCGCGGCGCGAGATCTACGCGGGTCTGCAGCGGCGCCTGTTCGAGCTCGAGCCGATCACCCCTCTCTTCCAGTTCCTGCAGCCGGTCCTGCACGATGCTCGCCTTCGCGGCGTGACCGGTTCCCCGTTCGGGCTCTACGACTTCACGCCCGGCGCCCGCGCCTGGCGGTGGGCCGGCGCGGCGGAGCCGCATTGACCGTACTGCGGGCCGTCGCCGTCCGGATCCTCGCCGCCGCGGCGACGCTCGTCCTGGCGCTCGGCATCGTCTTCGGGTTCGTGAGCGCCGCCTCAGGAGACCTCGCCGCCGCGGCCTCCGGCGCGGAGGCGTTGTCGCCCGAGCATCGCCGGGCCCTCGTCGCCCAGCTTCACCTCGACCTTCCCCCCGCCGAGCGCTTCGTGCGCTGGCTGAGCGACGCCGCGCGGGGCCGGCTCGGCGTCTCGTTCCGGGACCGGCGGCCGGTCGCGGAGAAGATCTCCGCCGCCGCGGGAACGTCGGTCGCGGTGAACGGAGCCGCGCTCGTGCTGATGGTCCTCGTCTCGGTCCCGATCGGCGCGCTCGCGGCCTGGCGGCCGGGATCCCCCGGCGACCGCCTGCTGTCGGCCTCGACGTTCGCCCTTCACGCGGTCCCGGTCTTCGGCGCGGCCGTGATCCTCCAGGCGTGCTTCGCCGCGCGACTGGGGTGGTTCCCGCTGTTCGGCACGGGAACCGCCGCCCACCTCGTGTTGCCGGTCGCCTGCCTGGCCTACCCGGGAGTCGCCTTCCTCGCCCGATTCGTGCGGGCGAGCCTGCTGGAGCACGCCACCGCCGAGGTCGCGCGCGCGGCGCGCGCGCGGGGGCGCTCGTCGCTCGGCGCCGTCGTCCGCCACGGTTTCCGCCAGGCGGCCGTGCCGATGCTGACGCTCGCCGGGATGCTCCTGCCCCGCCTGGTCGGAGGCGCCGTCCTCGTCGAAGCCACCTTCGGCCTCCCTGGGATCGGGACGTTGTTCGCGGATGCGCTCGTCGCGCGCGACCTTCCGGTCGTCCTCGGGGTGACGTTCGTCGCCGGGACCGCCACCCTCGCGGGAATCGCTCTCGCCGACGCCGCGTACGCGATCGCGGACCCGAGGACGCGTCGTGCGACCTGAGCGCCGGAGCCGGCGCCGGCTGGCCGCGGGCACCGTGTTGCTCGGCGCGCTCGCGGCATTTGCCGCGCTGGGCCCGTGGCTTCTCGACGATCCCGACGCGATCGCCCTGAACGCCGCGCTCGCGGCGCCGTCTTCCGCCCACTGGCTCGGCACCGACGGGCTGGGGCGCGACGTCGCCGCTCGCCTCGCGCACGGGGGGCGGGTATCCCTGTCCGTCGGATTGAGCGCGGCGACGCTCGTCCTCGCGATCGGAGTTCCTCTGGGCGCCTGGGCGGGATGGAAGGGCGGGGCCGTGGACGCCGTGATCTCCCGGGCGATCGAGGCGGTGTCCTGCCTTCCCATGCTGGTGCTCGCGCTGGCGTTGCTGGCGGTGACCCCCCGGGCCCTCCGGGAGCTCCCGGACGCCCTCCGCCTCGCGCTGGTGCTGGGCGTCCTCGGCTGGCCGGTACCGGCGAGGTTCGTACGAGCGGAGGTGCTCAAGCTCCGCGACTCGTCCCCCGTCACCGCGGCACGCGCGGCCGGGGCGGCCGGGAGCCGTCTGCTCGTGCGACACGTCCTTCCGGGAGCCTCGGGACCGGTGCTGGTGGCCGCGGCCTTCACCGTAGGCGGGGCGATCGTGGCGGAGGCGTCGCTGTCCTTCCTCGGCCTCGGGGTCGCCCCGCCGAACGCCTCGTGGGGCTCGCTCCTCGCGGAAGCGCGCATTCACGTGGAGCGCGCCTGGTGGCTCGCCGTGTTCCCCGGCCTGACGCTCTTCGCGACCGTGCTGGCCTGCAACCTCCTCGCCGACGGCATCCGCGGCGGACTCGACCCACGCGGCGATCTGCGGTGACCGCGCGCCGACTCGCCGCTCCGTTGGCGGCGGCGCTCGTCGTCGCGGTCGGGGGCGTCGCGGCGTGCGTCCACGGGGTCGCCCGACCGTTCGCCATCGCGGGTCCGTCGATGCAGCCCACGCTTTTCGAAGGGGACCGCGTCGTCGTCGATCTCTGGACCTACGGCGGGCGCGCGCCCCGTCGCGGTGAGCTCGTGCTGGTGGAACTCGCCGATGGACGATCCCTCGTCAAGCGGATCGCCTCGGACGAGATTCCGGGCGAGCACTTCGGCGAGAGCCTGTTCGAGGTGCTGGGGGACAACGCCGCGGCGAGCGACGACAGCCGACGCTTCGGGCCCGTCCCGCGGGAGCGGATCCGGGGCCGGGTCGTACTCCGTTACTGGCCGCCTTCGCGGGCCGGGGCGATCCGGTAGAGCGCCGGCCCCTTCGCGCTCACACTCCCCGCCCGGTATCCCTCGAGATCGAGGGCGACGAAACGGAATCCCGCCTGCCGAACGGCCCGCGTCGCGCCTTCGCGCAAGGCCGGATCCAGGATTCGCTCCCAATCCTCCGGACCGATCTCGATGCGCGCGACGTCGCCGTGGTGCCGGACCCGGACCATCCGGAATCCCAGGACCCTCAGCGCCCGCTCTGCGCGCTCGACCTGGGACAACTTTTCCGGAGTGACGTCGGATCCGGCCGGAATACGCGAAGCGAGGCATGCCGCCGCGGGTTTGTCGCTCACCGGCAGACCGAGCTCGGCCGCGATTTCCCGAACCTCGTCCTTGCGGAGACCGGCGACGAGAAGCGGGGCGAGCACCCCGTGCTCTTCCGCCGCCTTCATGCCGGGTCGGACATCCCCCAGATCGTCCACGATCGCCCCGTAGGCGACGGCTTCGATGCGCAGCTCCCGACCGAGCCTGCCGAGCACCTCGAAGAGCTCGGTCCGGCAGTGGTAACAACGATCGCCGGCGTTCGACACGTACGCGGGCCGGTCCATCTCGGACGTCGCCGCCACGCGATGCTCGACCCCCAGACATCGCGCGACGCTCGCCGCGTCCTCCAGCTCCTCCGGAGCGAGCGAGGCCGAGCCTCCGGTGACGGCGATCACCCGTTCGGGACCGAGAGCCCGGGTCGCGATGGCGAGCAGGACCGCGCTGTCTACACCGCCCGAAAGGGCGACTATGACGCGATCCAGTTTCCGCATACTCATAACGGCGGCTTCGAATTTGCGAAGCGTCTCCGGCAGCATCGTCAGGAGTCCTCGCCCCCCGGAAGTGCCGCAGTGTAGCACGGCGAAAATCGTCGATTTTGCGGTACTTCCGGCCGCAAACGAGGCCGGGATCGTCCTTGACAGCCCTCCCCCTTCACCGTACATGGACCCGTCCCTTTTGTGGGGGGGTAATCCGTGTATCGGTTCGCATCACGTCCTAGGACTGTCTTCACCAAACACACGCAGGAGGAGGGTATGGAGAGTCGCTTCCTCGCCGGAGCGAGGGCCGTCAAGTTGGCCCTGATCGCGGCCGCGCTCGTCGTCCTTCCGGTCGTCGCCACCTGGGCGGCGAAGCCTAAATCCGTCATCGGTTCCTCGACGACGGATCAGGGTTTCGCGGCCAAGGAAAAAGGTGATGGGCTGGAGCCGACGTCCAAGCGGGCACAGCTTTATCCGCGGTCGAATTACGTATGGCCGTACGCCACCGGCCCGAACTACGGCGATGTGGACGCCGCCCGCCGCAACGATGCGGGGGTGGTTCACACGCGCGTCGGGTCGTTCGACCTGAGCCGCGGCACGCCCGCGTTCCCCTCGGAACTGCGCGGCGCCAACCGTCTGGGCCAGGTTCCGGCCCAGCACTTCCTGCTGCAGGTGGACCCCGTCGCGTTCGGTGACGGCAGCTTCGACCGCATCCGGGAGTCCATCACCTCGCAGGGCGGTACCCTGCTCGAGCAGATGCCCGTGGGCGCGTTCGTCGCGCGCCTGACCGTCGGCGCCTTCGACACCATCCGGTCGATGCCCGGCGTTCTCGCGCTCGAGCCCTACCACCCGGCGTTCAAGCTCACGCCGACGATCGGGCGCGTGCCGCTTTCCGATCCCGTCCGCGCGGTGTCCGACGTCTATCGTCTCGAAGCTTCGGTGTTCTTCGGAGAGAACGTCGCCGCGGTCGCCGCGCAGCTCTCCGAGATCGGCGCGAACGTCGTGAGCCTTCAGGGCGACGCCGTCATCTTCGAGATCCATCGCACGAAGCTCGCGCAGGTCGCCGCGATCGACGCGATCTCGGTGGTCAACGAGTCGGTCCCCGTGTTCGTCAAGGGCGAGGAGAGCTCGTCCACGGTCCAGTCGGGCGCCGGCGCCAACAACACGCCCTACACCGACGTCGGCATCGACGGCGGCGGGAACGGCCTTGCCTCCGGCCAGATCCTCATGGTCCTCGACAGCGGGATCCAGGTGGACGCCGGCGACCTTTCGGATACGGCGACCAACGCCGGAACCATCGGCGTGGCGCACCGCAAGGTGATCCTCTACCAGACCACCGTGGCCTTCAGCGGCGGCGGCGACCTCCTCGGTTGCGACGCGCCGGCCTCCGGCGCGTTCACCCACGGTCACGTCGTCTCCGGCACGGCGCTCGGCAACGGCACCCGTGTCCCGGCCTCCTACGGCGCGGGCTGGGTCAAGACCGACGGCAACGGCGTCGCGTGGGACATGGACGGCGTCGCCCCCAGGGCGAAGCTGATCGCTTATGACGCGGAATCGACCCCGGGCCTGCTCGGCTGCGGCGACCCGCTCACCGGCGGCCTGAGCGTCGGGAACGTCTTCTCGCGCAACGCGGCCGGCCAGGGCGACGATACCGGCTCCCTCAAGGCCTCGTACGATCAGGGTGCCCGAGTCGCGAACTTCTCGTGGGGCACGAGCGGCCTCCCGAGCTACAGCACCAACGCCCGCAGGATCGACGAGTTCCTGTTCGACTACAAGGACGCGATGGTCTTCGTGTCGGCGGGGAACGAAGGGACCGACCTCAACATCGACGGCGTTCCCGATCCCAACACGATCAGCGACCCCGCCTCCGCGAAGAACGCCATCGTGGTGGGCGCCTCGACGAACGCGAACGGCGCCTCCGGCCTCACCCGCGCGGGCTTCTCGAGCGTCGGCCCGGCCACGCAGGGCAACACCCGCATCGCCCCGCTGCTGATGGCCCCCGGCGCCGACAACGGCGGCACCGGGTTCGCCTCGGAATTCGCCTGCCGCTCGGGCGACAACGACCAGACCAACCCGGTCGACTGCCAGGTCTCCTCGGGAGCTCAGGGCACGAGCTTCTCCTCTCCGGCGGCGGCGGGCACGGCCCTCGTGATCCGCGACTACTTCGCCCAGGGCTTCTACCCCGACGGCACCGCGTCGAACGCGTCGAACGCGTCCGACAAGGTGGCGAACATCTCGGGCGCCCTCGTCAAGGCGGTCCTCGTCGGGTCCGCGCGGTTCATGACCGGCGGCGGCCTCGACGCCCAGTACCGTCACAACAACGAGCAGGGGTACGGCCGCATCCAGCTCAACAACGTCCTCCCGCTCGTCAGCGCCCCCACCGCCATCGGCCTCGTCGTCTGCGACGGCGGCATCGCGGGGGGGATCTGCAACACCGGCAGCGTCGACGGCACCATCGGACCGGGCCTTGGCTCCGAGACCTACAGCCTGCAGGTCGTCGACAACACGCAGAACCTCGTCGTCTCGCTGGCCTGGATCGAGGACGCGAACGAGGCGACCGCCAACAACCTGAACCTGACGGTGACCTCGCCGACGGGCAAGGTCTACTACGGCAACTACTTCACCGACGACAACAACCGGACCGGCGTGCTCGACGCCGGCGAGAACTGCGACTACGGCCCGACCAACCCGTACCCGAACAACAGCACGAACAAGGTCGACGCCGGCCCGTGGAACCTCCCGACCTGTGCGAACTCCGTTCGCGACAGCGTGAACCCGACCGAGGCCGTCTTCATCGGCGCGGACCCGAACGGCGACGGCGCCGTCGACAACCCGGGCACCGGCCAGAACGAAGGCGCCGACAACATGATCGAGCTCGGCACCTGGACGGTGGAAGTGTCCACCCCGGGGACCGCCTTGGCCCAGGGGTACGCCATCGCCATGGCGGGCCCGGTCGGCATCGGCTCCTCGACGCGCGTCGAGCGCATCCGGGACGGCCAGCTCGCCGCCGGCAACTTCGTCTGCAACGACAGCGCCCGCGTGACCGTCAACGAGATCGCGGAAGGGTCGGACCCCGCCGGCGGCCTCACCACGGGCGAGGTCGCCTCGCGACTGACCGTGCAGGTCGTCGACAAGGGCGTCGACAACACGTTCGGCACGGGGGACGACGTCGTCGTCGACAGCGAGACGAACCTCTCGCTCACCGACACCGACGGCGCGGGCCCCGGCCTGAAGTTCCAGTCCACGAATCTCGTCCTGACCACCGGTACCACGCCGGATCCCGGCAACGGGGCCCTCGACATCCAGTCGGGGCAGCAGATCCGGGTCCGTTACCAGGACGAGACCAGCGGCTCGCCGGACCCGAACAAGCTCCGCACGAGCCAGGCCGTGGTCGACTGCCGTCCGTCGATCTCGACCGGCGGCGTCGTCTTCGGCCAGTTCGGCCTCGACACGTTCACTCTGGTCTCGGGCGGTTGTGAAAAGGACGCCCGCGGCTACTTCACCTTCGGCTTCCCCGACCGCTACATGGACGCCGGGGAGCTCGTCGGCTACCGCATCGCCTTCATCTCGACCGAAACCGTGGACCTCGAGGACGTCGAGGTCTCGCTCAAGCCGGTCGTCGCCGACGCGGACAGCCCGGTGACCTGCCTCGCGGGCAGCACCAGCTGCGCCGACCCGGACCGTCTGAACAACGCGGTCTCGACCGACATCACCGTCCTCGACACGCCCAAGCAGATCGGGCGCGTCCCGGCAGGCGCCGTCCTCTCGGCGAACTTCAACCTCCAGCTCGCCGCCTCGATCTCCGGGACCCCGGACGTCGAGATGGTCCTCGGGGTGTCCGCCAAGAAGTCCGGCAAGGCCGTCAACGGCTACGCCATCTCCCGCCACAAGCTCGACGTCGACGAGTTCTCGCTCTTCTACTCGACCGACTTCCCGAGCGGCGGCAACGAGAACCGCGACTACAACGACAACGAGACGCTGGAGAACCCGTCGTCGAACGCCAAGGACTTCCTGAAGGACTACCGTTTCGAGAACCTCTCGGGCGGCAGGGCCTGGTCGGCGCTCAACATCAACGGGAAGAACGCCTCCATCAGCGCCCCGTGGAACTTCGACGCCAACTCCGGCAACTTCGTCAGCGGCGTCTACAACGCCACCACACCGGCGCTCGCCAACGGCACCGCCGGCATCACGATCGCCCAGTGGGGCGAGGACAAGAACTTCAACGGCGTCCTCGACGCGTCCGTCGGTGAAGACCGCGACGGCACGGCGGGGATCCTCGACCGCTCCTGGTCGACCACCGGCGGCTGCGGCTGGCAGACCCGCACGGCGGCGACCGGCGGCGTGTGGCACTCCGGCCGCATCGGCGGCACCAGCGGCACGACCTGCAACGGCGCCGGCAACAGCTTCGGCCGCTGCCAGCAGATCGAAGTCATCCCCGGCACGACCGGTCAGTCGATCTGGTGGGAGATCATGCTCTCCCCCACCGTCGACAAGGTGAACACCTGCGTCACGGGCGCCGAGACCAACTGCGGCGGCCGCATCGACGCACCCGGATCGCCGGTCTTCCGCGTGGAGTTCCTGAACTTCGCGTGGAACACGCTGATGGACCTGCCGGACGCGAACGCCTACTTCGGCTGGTCGATCGACAGCGACAAGAAGAACAACGACACCTACGACATCCTCAACGACGGGTTGTTCAATCTCGTCGGCGGCGCCCAGGGCTCCGTCTCCGGCGGCAACGCGCCGCTCACGGACGGATTCCCGGTCTTCGCCAACATCGCGACCTGTGAGAAGTCCCCGAACTGGACTCCCGCCAACAACGAGAATCGTTGCGGCGGCCTGCTCACCGGCGCGCTCTGCAACGACAAGAACGGCGTCCCGCAGGACTCCAACTGCTCGCGCCAGTCGATCAACGGCACCCTCGGCGGCAACCGTCAGGCCAACAACAACTGCCTGTTCGACTCGCCGTCCGAGGCCAACCAGGTCTTCGCGCTTCCGCAGCCGCTCGACGACGACGCCGAGCAGGGCTGGTGCGCGAGGAACGACGCCCTCAACAACATCGACCGCAGCTTCCGCTGCACCGTCGCCGCGCAGAGCGAGCAATGCTCGACGAAGGTCGACGAGCACCTCACCGGCGTCTGCACCGTCGACGCCGGCACGGCCGTCGATGCCTTCGTCGGGCTGAACGGACCGATCCGCAACTTCTCGATCGAGTCCGCCAACGGCATCGACATGCGCTTCACCACGCTCGAGGACGTCTTCGGGGACTCCGGCGACCAGTTCCAGGTCGGATTCTCGATGATCAATCTCGAATCGGGCACGAGCACCGCCGCAGTCGGCGGATTCGGCGTCGCCATCGACGACGTCGTGATGGAGTGGCGCGAGTTCCGCCAGGACAAGGACTCCACGGTCTGCGGAGCCAGCGGTCCCTGCGCCACGATCGAGCTTCAGACCACGAACTTCTTCGAGGGGAACGCACGGATCGACGTCACCGCCCTCGAGCAGAGTCCGTGGAAGGCCGGCCAGCTCGCGAACAACTGCAATCTGGACCGCGTGTGCGCCAACAACGCCGCGCAGTCCTGCGTGCAGCTCTCCGAGTGCTCGACCTGCAGCAACAACGCCTCCCGGCACTGCTCGGACAATCCGGGGTGCTGGGTCTGCAGCAACAATCCCGCCCAGTCGTGCGAAGTCAACGCCGATTGCGGGACGGGGAACACCTGCAGCAACACCGCCGTCTGCAACGTCAGCCTGTGCAACGAGGACTACACCGACGCCGGCGACGACCAGGACTGCAACGACAACGGCACCCAGGACATCGTGGTGGGGCTGACGTCGGAGTCCGAGTCGAAGTTCTGCAGCAACGCCCCGACGGTGAAGTGCCAGAACACCAACGACTGCACCGCCCCCGGGATCTGCGCCATCCGGGCCGAGCCTCTCGCGCTCGACCGGACCGTCTCCAACCCCTCCGTGTGGAAGGGTTCGATCCCGATCTCCAACTCGTTCAACGCCGACGGGGTCGTCTACATCGCCCAGTCGGGAACCGACGCCCCGACCGTCCGCGCGAGCTACATCGATCGTGACGACGGAAGCGGCAACGTCTGCAAGACGAGCTCGACCGGCCTCATCGCGGAGGAGACGCTCGGCACGGTGGAAACCGCGACCAGCGTCCTCGCCTCCACGGGCCGCATCGCGGTCGAGAACGTCCGGATCACGGACAACGGCGACGGCGACGGGTTCGCGGACACGAACGAAACCGTCACCGTCTTCGTCACGCTGCGCAATCGTACCGGCATCGCGCTCGACAACGTCTCGGCGACCCTGAACACGTCGAGCAGCCGGATCGAGTGCATCAGCGTCTCGACGACGACCTTCGGATCACTCGCCAACAACCAGGCGGCGGAGAACCCGATCGGGTTCACCTTCAAGGTCGGCAACGTCAGCCGAACCGCGGTCACGGACGACTTCAACGCGAGGTTCTCCCTCGCCGTCCGTGCCCTCCAGCTCGACGGTTCGAGCCGTCCGCTCGAGTTCAGCCTGCCCCTCGACCTCAACGCGTCGGGCGGCGGCACCCTCGCCACGTTCCAGGAACAGTTCGACGGAGCCGGCCTCGTGGGCTGGACCGCCGGGAAGTTCAACGTTGCGCAGGGCTCGCTCGCAGCCTCCAACGGCTACCGTTGCCAGTACAACGACCCGAACGCCCTCAACTCGAACGCCCCGGGCCGCGCCGACTGCAAGATCGGCTACGGCAACCCGTTGGCCGACCTCGTGGACTGGCACCAGCACACCCCGTCGACCGCGGGCAACCAGCGCTCCTTCACGGGGAACAACTCGGCTCACTGGGGCACGCACTCGGGCGCCACGCCCGCGCTTGACGGCACGCGTTTCTCCCAGCTGACGTCCCTCGAACAGGACGGGACCGTCGCGCTGGCGGCCAACGCCACCTCGATCCTCTCGTTCGCGCACCAGATCTCCCTGCTCGACTGGCGCGGCTCCAACACTCCGTTCCTCGAGGCGGCCGACCGTGCGGTCGTGCACGTCCGTCTCGCGAACGGCGGCACCGGGTTCGGTAACTGGATCAAGGTCTACCCGTACGAGAACCAGTACGAACACCAGGGAACCGACAACTTCGCCAACTGCACCTTCGACCCGATCGACGACGGGAACAACGAGGACAGCTACTTCGATCCGACCGACCCGAACCGTCGTCTCGGACCGTCCTCGACCTGCTTCCCCGAGTTCATCTTCTCGTGGCAGGGCGATACGGACCATCGCAACCAGACGAACCTGCGCAAGGTCGGCGGAGCCGCCGATTCGCTGGACGCGAACGGCGAGCCGCTCGGGCTCGCCGGGTCCGGCCTCAATCCGCGTGGCGTGTGGATCAAGCCGAAGTTCAACCTCGGCGAGTTCCGCGCGCGTGAAATCAAGCTTCGGTTCGTCACCACCTCGATCGGCGTCAGCACGATCGTGACGACGCCGACGTTCTTCAACAACGAGCCCAACCACGTCGAAGACGACGGTTGGTACATCGACGACGTCCAGATCACGAATTCCCTCGTCACCGGGAACCCTCCCGTTCCCGCGCCGGCGACTCTGACGGTCGACAACAACGCGAACTCCGGCCTGCCGGGTTGCGCGGCCTGCACGGCGATCACGCCCTCGCTCGTCGCCACCCCGACCACGACCGCCGCTCCCGGCCAGCCCGTCCAGTTGGACGCCTCGGCCTCCACGGCGGACTCCTGCCCGAACGGCACGCTCCAGTTCCAGTACTGGATCGACGCCAACGGCAACAGCATCGTCGGCGACGCCGGCGACACGCTCCTGCGCGACTGGACCGACGATTCGGGGTATCTCGATGCTCCGATGAGCGGCCCGGTCCGCTACGCGCTGAAGGTGCGTTGCAGCTCGACCCCGAACTGCGACTCCGCCTCCAACACCGCGGTCACGCCGGTCAACGTGAACTGCCCCAGCAGCGGCACGCTCTCGGGTCGATTCAACGGCGCGATCGGCTTCAGCAACAAGACCACCGTCTCGTGGACGACGAGCCAGGGCTTCGACGCGATTCAGGGCGACCTGAACACGCTTCGCAGCAGCGGCGGCAACTTCAACGGAGCGGTGAACACCTGCCTGCAGAACAACGGGACCGGCACCAGCCTCAACGACGCCGCCACGCCGGCGGCGGGCGCCGGCTTCTACTACCTGCTGCGTCCGACCTCGGGTGGCGCGGGTGGTTGCAATGCCGGCTCGCCGAGCTACGGCACCGGTAACGCGAAGGAAGCGGCCGGCCGCGACACCGAGATCGCTGCCGATCCGGATGCCTGCCCGTAAACACACCGCGGCCCTGGCCGCGTGAAAAGGGGGAGGGGTTCGCCCCTCCCCCTTTTCTTTTTTGGGCCCGGCCGGATGCATCGCGGCCGCAAGGTCGCGCGCGGGGAGCCGCGCACGGGAAACCGTCCCACCTCGCCGCGAGCCTCGCGCTCGGGTGCGTCGGAGGGATCGGGGCGCGCCGTCCGACGACGCTCCGTAGGCGTTCACCTTGTCGTGGGTGGTGTTGGGCTCGAGGATCGGATGACCGCGTCCCTCGCGGGGCGACACGCTCCGAGCCACCTTGCGACTACTCCGGGAAGAGGCCCCCCGCGGGGCGCGTGCCGAGATACTCGTGCGCACGGCGCGTCGTGCGCCGTCCCCTAGGGGTGCGGTCGAGGAAGCCGATCTGGAGCAAGTAGGGCTCGTAGATCTCCTCCAGGGTCCCTCGGTCTTCTCCGACTGCGGCGGCGAGGGTCGCGATCCCGACCGGGCCTCCGTCGAACTTGTGGACGATCGCGGAGAGGATTCTCCGGTCGACGACGTCCAGCCCATGGCGATCGACCTCCAGCCGCTCGAGCGCCTCACGGGCCTGCTCACCGTCGACGCTGGAGGCCCCGGCAACCTGGGCGAAATCGCGGACCCTTCGCAGGAGTCGATTGGCGATGCGCGGGGTTCCGCGCGAACGCCTTGCAATCTCCTCGGCGCCGTCCGCGTCCACTGGAATTCCGAGGATGCGCGCGGACCGCTCGACGATGGACCGGAGGTCCGTGACGCCGTAGTACTCCAGGTGGTGGACGATGCCGAAGCGGTCCCGGAGGGGCGGCGACAGAAGGCCGACCCTGGTCGTCGCCCCCACGAGCGTGAATCTCGGGAGGTCCAGGCGAACCGTACGCGCGCCGGGCCCGGTGC
Organism: Candidatus Polarisedimenticolaceae bacterium; assembly: GCA_036376135.1. Taxonomy (NCBI): domain Bacteria; kingdom Pseudomonadati; phylum Acidobacteriota; class Candidatus Polarisedimenticolia; order Candidatus Polarisedimenticolales; family Candidatus Polarisedimenticolaceae; species Candidatus Polarisedimenticolaceae bacterium. The sequence goes on from DASVAW010000136.1 coordinate 18,764, forward strand.
CGATGACCAGATCGAGCGCGAAGTCCTCCATCGCGGGGTAGAGGATTTCCTCGAGCGCGCGCCCCAGTCGATGGATCTCGTCGACGAAGAGGACGTCCCCCGCCTGAAGATGCGTGAGGATCGCGGCGAGGTCGCCCGCCTTCTCGATCGCCGGGCCCGAGGTTACACGTACCTGGGATCGCATTTCCCGGGCGATCACGTGCGCGAGCGTGGTCTTTCCCAGCCCCGGCGGGCCGTACAGGAGCACGTGGTCCAGGGCCTCCTGGCGGGCGCGCGCCGCCTCGAGGAACACCGACAGGTTGTCCTTGATCCTGGGCTGGCCGACGTACTCCGCGAGCGTCCTGGGACGCAGCGGCTGGTCCTCGATCTCGTCCGCGCCCAGAGGTTCCCCTCGAAGGAGGTTCTCGTCCATCGGCTCCGGTCCTTCGCTCATCGAACGAGGCCCCGGAGGGCCTCGCGCAGCAGGATGTCGAGACTCGGCTCCTCGACGCCGAGATCTTCGCATGCCTTGCGCACCGCACGCTCCGCCCCGTCGGGGGCGTATCCGAGGTTCACCAACGCCGAGACGGCATCGGCGCGGACCCCCGGAATCGCGGGGAAGTTTCCGATCTCCGGATCGGGCCCTCTCCGGTTCCTCCTCGTCGACGGAGCGCTCCGCAGCTCCAGGAGGATCCGCTCGGCGGTCTTGCGGCCGATCCCGGGAATCCGCTCCAGGCGCGCCCGTTCCCCGGCCGCGACGGCGCCGTGAAACTCGGCGACACCGACGCCGGAGAGAACGGCAAGGGCCATCTTCGGGCCGACTCCGGAAACGGCCAGCAGGCGTGTGAAGATCCGGCGCTCCTCCTCGGTCGCGAAGCCGAACAGGAGAATCGCGTCCTCACGAACGTGCGTGTGGATGTGGAGGGTGGTACTCCCCGCTCCGGAACGTTCCTGGAGAGCGTAGAAGGTGCTGAGGGGGATCGAGACGTCGTATCCGACCCCGCCGACGTCGAGAACGACGCGATCGGGCGTGCACGAGATCAGCCTGCCGCTCAGACGCGCGATCAACGTCGTCCCTCGAGGCCCCGCTGGGGAGACGCTCCCGAGAATATCACGCGACGGCGGCTCCCCCCGTCCGCGGGTCGGTCAGGAGCGGCCGCGGGCGACGGCGACGGCGAATCGCCGGTGGGCCGTGTGGCACCAGGCCAAGGCGAGGGCGTCCGAAACGTCCGGCGGCCAACGGCCCTGGGAGGGCGCGCCGAGCAGGCGTGGCATCATCTCCTGCACCTGCCCCTTGTCCGCCCGACCACTCCCGCACACCGCCTTCTTGACCGCGGCCGGAGCGTACTCGTGGATCGGGATCGCCGCCGAGGCGAGCTCCGCCAGCAGCACGCCGCGCGCATGGGCCAGCTGGAGGGCGGAGCGTGCGCTGACGCCGTGAAACGGGGACTCGACCGCGGCCTCGGAGGGTCCGAACCGGGTCAAGACCTCCCGGAAGGCCTCCTGCAGGCGGAACAGGCGCACCGCGAACGCCTGAGACTCCGGGATGTGGATCTCCCCGCAGGCGACGACACAGGGCCGGTCGGCGTCGCCTTCCAGGATGCCCCACCCGGTTCGGATCGATCCCGGGTCGACGCCGAGGACCCGTGCGGGAATCAGTCGGCCTCGGAGGCGAGTTCGGCCTCGTCGAAATCGAGGTTCGCGAATACGTGCTGGACGTCGTCGTGATCCTCGAGCACTTCGAGCAGCTTCAGGTTCTGCTGGGCCTTCTTGGAGTCGACCGCAAGCATGTTCTTGGCTTCCTTGACGAAGCCGGACTCGGACGGGGCGACCCCCGCCTTCTCGAGCGCCTGCTGGACGTCCGCGAACGCCGTGGGGTCCGTGTAGATCGTGAACGCGTCGCCTTCGCGCTCGAGGTCGTCCGCGCCCGCTTCGAGCGCGATCTCCATGAGCCGGTCCTCGCCGATCGTGGAGGCCGGCACCACGAAGCGACCCTTCCGCTCGAACATCCAAGCGACGCTGTTGGGATCCCCGAGGTTCCCACCGTGCTTCGCGAACAGGTGGCGGATCTCGGGAGTCGTCCGCATCTTGTTGTCGGTCAGCACGTCCACGAGGATCGCGACCCCACCCGGGCCGTACCCCTCGTACGTGATCTCCTCGTAGCTGACCCCGGGAAGCTCGCCCGTGCCCTTCTGGATGGCGCGTTTGATGTTATCCGCGGGCATGTTGTTCGACTTCGCCTCGGCGACGGCGAGCCGCAGGCGTGGATTGGCGTCCGGATCCCCCCCACCCATGCGTGCGGCGACGGTGATTTCCTTGATGAGCCGCGTGAAGGCCCGGCCGCGCTTCGCGTCGATCGCGGCCTTCTTGTGCTTGATCGTGTGCCACTTGGAATGACCGGACATGACGACTCCACGAGGAAAGGGCGCAGAATTTTAGCACACCCCTCCCCGCCGCTGATCGCGGCCCCGCCGCCGCGCACCCGTCGTCAGAAGGTGTAGCGGACCCCGAACTGGAGGGCCACGCCGCCGTATCGGATCGCACCGCCCTTGAGGTAGTAATAGCCGGTATCGCGGACCCCATCGGGCTGGTAGTCGAAGATGCAGATGGTGGGGTCCTGGGCGCAGTCGGTACCCGCCGGCGCCCCCGGGCCCGGAACGAGGCGACCGGCGTCGACGAGGCCGCCTTCGACGATCTCGATCGCACCGTAGGACGCCGTGGCGAGCTCGTCGCCTTCCTCCGCGGTCTGGTTGGGAACGGAGTTGCCGAAGTCCCTCCGTCCGTCGAACGTCAGCGAGAACTCGCGGGAGGCGAAGACGTACCGGAGGTCGACGAAGCCCGTCCAGTGCCGATTGAACGCGTAGTCGAAGCCTCCGACCGCCTGCCACTGGAACGAATCCGGGGCGCTGTACTCCGCACCGCCGAAGCTGCGGATCATCCCCTCGGGAACGCCGCTGAAACCCCGAGCGCCGAAAAAGCCGGTGAGCGTCGCGAGCCCGCCGCGCGAAGACTGCAGCGCGGCGGACACCTCGTTCAACCGCGTGCTCGCCGTGAAGGAAACCAGCCGGTAGCCGACCCCGGCCCCGAGGTAGGGGCTGAGCGCCGCCTTGGGACGGAAGCGCGCGAGCGCGGTGATTTCGATCGGGATCTGGCTCATCTCGCCCGCGGGGAAGCGGAAGATGTCGAAGAGGAACTCCTGCGTGCTCGGAATCTGCTGCGGGGAAACGAGCTGCGCCTGCATCTCGACGTCCCCGACGTCGCCCTTCTGGTAGCCGATCGACGCTTCGAGCACGAACATGGAGTTGAAGGCGTACGAAGCCGACAGCGAGGCCCGTGTCTGCGGCTTGATCCCGAGCTCGCCGATGGCCGCGTCGTCATTCCGGGGATCCCGAATGGCGTCGATGAACAAGCCGCTTGCATCGGTGATGAAAAGCGAGTTCGCCGAGTCGCTCTTCACCTTCGTCTCGGTGTCGTACCCGCCGAGGGAAAAGCCGAGCCGGAACTTCTTCGCGACATCTTCGGCTTGAACGTTCGCGAACGCGACGAACGCCGCGGCACAAGCGACCCAACGAAGTCCGAAACGGCTCACGGATCTCCCCCCGGAGAAAAGATCATCGAAAGGCGGGACTTATACAAGGGGCTCCCCGCGGGCGTCAAGGCAGATCGCTTTGGGCCTCGAGCACCTGCGGTGAGGGCGCCGCATCCCCCGTCGCACGATCGCGGCGGAAACGGACGACCCAAAAAGAAAAGGCCCGCCTTGCGGCGGGCCTTCCCAAGAATGTCCCGGCAACGTCCTACTCTCCCACGCAGTTGCCCACGCAGTACCATCGGCGCTGAGAGGCTTAACGACCGTGTTCGGAATGGGAACGGGTGTGGCCCTCTCGCTATGGTCACCGGGAAACGGAATCGTTAGGTGGCGCGTGTCGTGCGCCGAGTCGTCTTGCGATCATGAATACGAGTCTATGGTCAAGCCTCACGGCCGATTAGTACCGGTAAGCTCAGTGCGTTGCCGCACGTACACACCCGGCCTATCAACCTAGTAGTCTCCTAGGGGCCTTGAGCCGCTTGCGCGGAGGGATACCTCATCTTGGGGGGGGCTTCGTGCTTAGATGCTTTCAGCGCTTATCCTTTCCGGACACAGCTACCCAGCGCTGCCCCTGGCGGGACAACTGGAACACTGGAGGTCCGTGGTTTCCGGTCCTCTCGTACTAGGAAACCATCCCCGCAAGTATCCTGCGCCCACAGTAGATAGGGACCGAACTGTCTCACGACGTTCTGAACCCAGCTCACGTACCGCTTTAATCGGCGAACAGCCGAACCCTTGGGACCTACTTCAGCCCCAGGATGCGATGAGCCGACATCGAGGTGCCAAACCTTGCCGTCGATGTGAACTCTTGGGCAAGATAAGCCTGTTATCCCCGGCGTACCTTTTATCCGTTGAGCGACGGCCCTTCCATACAGAACCGCCGGA
>DASVAW010000137.1 GCA_036376135.1 Candidatus Polarisedimenticolaceae bacterium
GACGCAGTTCGCGATCGGCGAGATCCGCGTCGATGCGCACGCCTCGCTCCCGCTCGAGGGCTGCCGCGAGTGCGACGGCGCGCGCCACCTTCCGCTCCGCGATCGCGCGTCGGTCGTCGTCCTCGAGCTTCGCGGGCGAACCCGTTTGCCAGGAGCGGTACAGGTCGTCGAGTGCCAGTTGCCCGGCGACGCGCTCCTCGATGCCGACGTCCCGCGCGTGCGCGGGAGCGGGAAGAAGCGGCAAGAGGAGGGACGCGGCGGCGAGGATGAACGTCGGTCTTTGGAGCATGTTGAGGCGTCTATACCCCCCGCGCCCAGCCTTCGTCAAGATCCGATCCCGGTCCCCCAGCGGCGCTCCCGCTCGCCGATCCTTCCCTCGAACGTCCACGCCCCCGAGTCGTATTTCCAGCAGCGCAGCTCCGCCGCGCGCAGGCGCTCCGCGTCGCCGTACTCGGCGCGCTCGAACCGGGCGCCCAGGCGCTCTTCGAACGCGGCGACGAGAGCGGCGTCGAGCTCGTCGACGCGCACGCGCCGTCCGAGGAGATCCTCGATCCCCGCGAACGCCGCGGGGTCGGCCTCGCGACCGATCGCCGCGGACCAACGGGCCGCGTCCGCGCGGAGCAGGATCGATCCGTGCTGCAGAAACGCGCCGCGGCGACGCAGCTGCGCGGAGCCGATCACCTTGCGCCCGTCGACCTCGATCTCGAGCGGTCCCGGTCGGGCGAAGCAGACGGGATCGGCGCCCGGTCCGGGATCCGAGGGGGCGTCGCCGGCGCGCGCCGGCAACCCGAGGAGCTCGAGTGCGCGCACGAGCGTCGCGGCGAGGGTCCGGTACGTCGCGATCACCCCGCCGTCGAACGGCGGCGCGTCGAGCCGCGCGACGACGGCGTAGGTGCGCTCGTGTTCGTGAAGGACGGCGCGTCCTCCGGTGGGACGTCGCACGAGGCCCAGCCCTCGATCGAGCAGCCAGCCGAGTTCGTGCGAGCCGGAGGCGGGCTGGCGCGAGCCGAGGGACAACGTGGCGGTCTCCCAGCCGTACAGGCGCAGCGTCGGCTCGACCGGCGAGGCGGCGGCGCGCTCGAGGATCGCCTCGTCGAGCGCCATGTTCGCGGGGCCGTCGGCGGGGGGGTCGGAGATCAGACGCCACTTCGTCACCCCGCAAGCCTAGCAAGGCGTATCATCGAGGCACTTCAGGTGGGGGCCAGCATGCGGGTAGCGCTTCTCCACGGCGTGTTCCTTATCTTGGTTTCGCTCGCGTCGGCGCACGCCCGCGCTCCCGGTTACGACGAGCAACTGAGCGCGGAGCTCGCCGTCGCGAAGCTCCAGCACGGGTGGACCCTCGATGCCGGTCCCTTCGACGAGCGGCGCGTCACGGCCCATCTGGCGCCGAAGGTCGCGCGCCGAACGGTCACGCAGGGTCCGACCCGCTTCGAGCTCGAGATCGAGTGGCAGCGCATCCGCACCAACACCCGCTTCCCCGAACGTCTCGCGCAGATCGAACGCGCGCTCGGACATGACCTCGACCTGATCCTCGAGGCCTTCGTGCGGCCGGTCCTCGAGACACGAGGAAGCGCCGGGTTCGGATCGCATGCCGGATTCGGACCCGACGACACGTGGTCGGCGGGAGTGCTGGACGACGCTCCGACGACTCGCGGGAATCACACGGCGGTGTGGACGGGAAGCCTCCTGATCTTCTGGGGCGGCCTCTCGGGGGCCGCGGACACACCCGTCGCCACCGGCAATCGATACGATCCCGTCGCCGACGCGTGGTCGGCCGTATCGACGATCGCCGCCCCGGCCGCGCGCTCGCGGCACACCGCCGTCTGGACGGGCTCGAGGATGATCGTGTGGGGCGGATTCTCCGCGAAGGCCGACGGCGCCGCCTACGATCCCGTCAGCGACACGTGGACGCCGCTCGGCCTCACGGGCGCCCCCGCGGGGCGTCACGACCACACCGCGGTCTGGACGGGCTCGAAGATGATCGTGTTCGGGGGCACCGGCGCGGCGGGCACGCTGGGGGACGGCGCGGCCTACGATCCGGACACGGACTCCTGGTCGCCGCTTTCGACGGTCAACGCGCCAGCGGCGCGGGCCTCGCACACCGCCGTCTGGACGGGATCCACGATGATCGTGTGGGGAGGATCCGATCTCGCGACGGGCGGGCGCTACGATCCGTCGTCGAACACCTGGGCGCCGACCGCCACGACGGGTGCCCCTGCCGGTCGCAGCGATCACGTCGCCTCGTGGACCGGCTCACGCATGCTCGTCTGGGGTGGCGGCCCCGGCACGACCGCGGTCAACACGGGCGGCGCCTACGACCCCGTCGCGGACGTCTGGTCGCCGATCTCCACCACGGGCGCTCCTGCGGGTGCCCGCGACCCTTCGTCGGCGTGGGCCGACACGAGGCTGCTCGTGTGGGGCGGCAACTCCGGCAACCCGGGTGGACGATACGACCCCGCCTGGGACACCTGGACGCCGATGTCGATCGTCGGAGCGCCCGCGAGTCGCAGCCGGCACACCGGCACATGGACCGGCTCGCGCTTCGTCATCTTCGCCGGGCAGTTCCTCGCGAAGGGCGAGCCACTGGACTCCTACACCAACGGAGGGGCGAGCTACGACCCGGCGACCGACTCGTGGCGTTCGCTGCTTCCTCCCGCGGTCCGTTCCGGCGCCTCGATCGTCTGGACCGGAACCCAGGCCATCGTCTGGGGAGGAGTGCACCGGCCGCGACTGAGCGACGGCGGTCGCTACGATCCCCTCGTGGACGCCTGGTTCGGCATCTCGCCGATCGGCGCCTTATCCCCGCGAAGTTCGCACGCCGCCGTATGGACCGGAACCGAGATGATCCTGTGGGGCGGGGCCGGGAGCAACTCGACGCCTCTGGGCGACGGCGCCGCCTACGACCCGCAGCAGGACCAGTGGCGACCCGTGAGCAACGTGGGAGCGCCGAGTGCCGGCACAGATGTGGCCATCGCCTGGACCGGTTCGGAGGTGCTCGTCTGGGGAGGAGCGCCGAGCGGGGCGCGGTACTCCCCCGCCGACGACACCTGGACGCCGATCTCCGCGACCGGGGCGCCGGGCGGGCGATTCAACTTCCAGTTCGCGTGGACCGGATCGAAGCTCTTCATCTGGGGCGGAACGGTCTCCGGCGTTTACGTCCCGACGGGTGCGCTCTACGACCCCGCGAGCGACTCGTGGACTCCGACGACGACCGTGAACGCACCGACCGGTCGCCAACTCGCGGCGACGACCTGGACAGGGCGTCGCGTCGTCGTCTGGGGAGGAAGGAGCACCTTCGACGTGTCGCAGGGCGGTCGTTACGACCCTTCGATCGACGCGTGGGAGCCGATCTCGACCTTCGGTGCGCCCGCGCTGCGCGAGCAGCCCACCGCGGCGTGGACGGGTGGCCGTGTCTTGATCTGGGGTGGAAACACCACGGCCCCGGGCGGACGCTACGATCCCGTCAACGACACGTGGAGCCCGATGAGCGCCGTCGGAGAGCCGGCCCCGTTCCGCACGAGCTTCAACTCCCTTTGGACCGGCGAGCACATGCTCGTGTGGGGAGGGCAAACCGGATCGACGATGGGCCGCGACGGCTCCCTCTACCGCTCGGCGATCGACACCGACGGCGACGGTGCGCTCGATCAACACGACTGCGACCCGTGGGACCCGCTCGTCGTCTCGACTCCCGGTCCCGCCGAAGGGCTCGGGTTCGACGCCGACCGGATCACCCTGAGATGGACGAGCGCCGCGGGAGCCGCAAGCCACGAGTTGTCTCGCGGCGATCTCGAGGTGGTGCGGGGGGGCGGCTCGCTCGACACGTGCGTGGCGACCGGCCTCGCGACGAGCGCCACCGACGCGGTCGTCCCCGCCGCGGGGGCGGGGTTCGCGTATCTGGTGCGAGGCCGGAACGCGTGCGGCGCCGGAGCGTGGGGATCGCCGGGTGGAGCCTGCCCCTAGACCTCTTGCCCGACTCCCCGCTCCCCCTCGCGGAACTCGACCGACTTCAGCGCGTACTTGCGCAGCAGCCGCTGCAGCGCCGACCGGAGCATGCCGGAGTACGCCGCCGCCGCGGTGACGTTCCCCCCGTGTCGGCGCATCAGGTCGGCGAGGTACGCGCGCTCGAACGCCTCGACGACCCGCCGCTTCGCGTCGCGGAAGGGGCGGTCGGCGACGACGTCTCCGGGCCCGGGGTCCCCCCCTCCGGTCTGGCGAACCGCCTCCGGCAGGTGCTCGGGGCGGATCCATCCGTCGGGCGCGAGGAGCGCCGCGTGCTCGACCACGCGCCGGAGCTCGCGGACGTTGCCGGGCCAGCGCCAGCGCGAAAGCGCCTCCGCGGCCTCGGGATCGAAGCGCATCGCCGTGAGGTCGTTGATCGCCCGTAGGGCGTCGAGGAATCCCTGCGCGATCAGCGGCACGTCCTCGAGTCGCTCGCGAAGCGGCGGAAGGTGGACGACCGAAGTGCCGAACCACGACACGACGTCGCGCGAGACCCTCCCCTCGTCCGCGGCGCGCCGCGGGTCGCGCGACGTGGCGCCGACGATCCGCGTCTGCAGGCGTCCCGCCGCGTAGTCCCGAAGCAGTCGGTCGAGGGTCGCCGCGGGAAGGTCGAGGATCTCCTCGACGAACAACGTGCCGTCGGCGGCGAGGTCGACGAGGCCGCCGTTCTTGCGGAACAACTCCTCCTCGAAGGCGCCGGGAGCCGAGACCCGCGCGTCGGCGACGACGAAGGGGGCCGCGTGACGGGACGAGCGCTGGTGCAACAATCGCGCGGCGAGCTCTTTCCCGGTCCCCGGCTCCCCGACGAGCAACACGGGGTCGTCGGAGGCCGACAGGCGCGCGACGCGCTCGCGCACGCGCTCCATCCCCTCGCTCCTTCCGACCAGGCCGGAGAAGCCGGAGGCCTCGCTCGCCTCGAAGCGGCGGGAGTGGTAGTCGCTCAGGATCGGGGCGACGATCTCGATCGCCTCCGAGACGCCGTGGACGTTCCGGGCCTCGACCCCGCGTTCGGCGAGGGCGCCGACGATTTCGCGGGCTTCACCCGGATTCCGACTCACGACGAGGATGACCGGGCGTTCCATGCGGCGTCCCTCCCTCACGCGCCGATCGCGAGATTCGTGGGGGGAGTATAGATCGACGGGCCGCGGAAAACGCCGAAAAACGAAACCCCGCTACTCCTGCACCCGCTCGACCTCGTCGATCAGCAGGTCGAGGTCGGGGACCACCGCGTGGCGCCGGTCGAAGCGCGCCACGCCGTCGTTCTCCAGGTCCCGAAGCACGCGGGAGAGACTCTCGGGGCGTGCCCCCACCATCGCGGCGATGTCGCGCCTGGAGAGGGGCAGCTCGATCGTCAGCGTCCCGTCGTCGTCCACCGTCGAGTTGCGGTCCTTGAAGATGAGGAGCAGGTGGGCGAGCCTCGCGCGCAGCGGGAGGGTCAGCGCGCGCACGCGTTCGGTTTCGGAGTCGACCAGGCGCTCGGAGACCCGGTTGAGGAAGCGAAGTCCCAACGAGGGGTTCCGGTCGAGCAGGGTGCGGACACCCGCCTTCTCGATGAAGCACACCTGCGTGCGCTCGAGGGCCTCGGCGCTGGCGGTGTGCTCGCGCGCCGAGAAGAAGGCGGTGTAGCCGAGCGTCTGCCCCTCGCCGAAGATCCCCACGACCACGGCGCCGCCGTTGCCGTCGGACTTCTTCAGCGCGACCGAGCCTCCTTCGATGCAGTGGATCCCCAGGCACGGACTGCCTTCGTAGTAGATCACCTGCCCCGGCTCGTAGACGTTGCAGACCTTGTGCTGGTTGAGGATCTTGAGATCCTCCGGTTCCAGCACGCACCACTCCGACCGATCGCGCGACTGACAGGTGAAGCAATTGGTCTGTCGCCGGGACGGAGAGCCACCAATTCGATAAAGACCGTTCCCCATGACGGCGTGATTGTGGTGCGGAAGTTGATTTCTATCAAGTGCCCCGGTAACGGCCGTCAAGGTCGGAGGACTCCCGCGTGCCTAGACTGGCGCGGAACGAGGAGATCCCCATGGACCTGCGACGACCCGACCGCAAGCAGGATGCCCTGGCGAAAGCGCTGGGGAACCTCCCGGACGTCACCCCCGTCGCCGCGCACAGCGGCCAGGTGCTGCTCTATCCACACCACGTCCCCAACGGGCTCTACCTGGTCCTGCAGGGTGTGGTGCGCCGGGACAGCAACCGCCTGATGGACGCGAGCCGCGGGCCCTTCCTGATCCCGTCCTACGACGAGCTCGACCGTCCGGCGCCCACGAGCTTCACGGTGGCGCGCGAGACCCGCATGCTCTTCATCCCCCGGAGCCTCGCCCTGTTCGACGGGGAGGTCCGAAGGCTGCTCGAGAGCGCCGGTCTCGCCGGACGACCGACCGCCTGAACCGTTCCCGAACGGAGGTCCGCACGTTGAACACCTCGCCTCGCCTCGAGTCCTTCGTCTACGACGACGCGATCGTCCGGAAGTTCCTGTTCGCGACCCTGCTCTGGGGGATCGTGGGAACGCTCGCCGGGGTCGTGATCGCGCTCCAGCTGGCGGTGCCGGCGCTCAACTTCGACCTGCCGTTCCTCACGTTCGGCCGCCTGCGTCCGCTGCACACGAACGCGGTGATCTTCGCCTTCGCGGGGAACGCGATCTTCACGGGCGTTTATTACTCGTGCCAACGCCTGCTGAAGACGCGGATGTTCTCCGACGCGCTGAGCGCGATCCACTTCTGGGGCTGGCAGCTGATCATCGTGCTCGCCGCGATCACCCTCCCGCTCGGCTTCACGAGCGCGAAGGAATACGCCGAGCTCGAGTGGCCGATCGACATCCTGATCGCGCTCGTCTGGGTCGTCTTCGCGGTGAACGTCTTCGGGACGATCGCGAGGCGCCGTGAGCGTCACCTGTACGTGGCCATCTGGTTCTACATCGCGACCCTGATCGCGATCGCGGTCCTGCACATCTTCAACAGCCTCGAGATGCCCGCGAGCCTGCTGAAGAGCTACTCGGTCTACGCCGGGGTGCAGGACGCCTTCATGCAGTGGTGGTACGGGCACAACGCGGTGGCGTTTTTCCTCACCACGCCGTTTCTGGGCCTCATGTATTACTTCATGCCGAAGGCGGCCGACCGGCCGGTCTTCTCCTACAAGCTGTCGATCCTCCACTTCTGGACGCTGGTCTTCATCTACATCTGGGCGGGGCCCCACCACCTCCACTACACCGCGCTGCCCTCGTGGGCGTCGACCCTCGGGATGTTGTTCTCGATCATGTTGTGGATGCCGTCCTGGGGGGGGATGGTCAACGGCCTGCTGACCCTGCGGGGCGCCTGGAACAAGGTCGCCGAGGACCCGATCCTCAAGTTCTTCGTCGTCGCGGTGACGTTCTACGGAATGTCCACCTTCGAGGGGCCGCTGCTCTCCATCAAGAGCGTGAACGCCCTCTCGCACTACACCGACTGGACGATCGCGCACGTGCACGGCGGGGCGCTCGGCTGGGTCGGCTTCATGACCTTCGGGATGGTGTACTGGCTGCTCCCGCGCCTGTTCCAGGCGCCGCTTTGGAGCCGCAAGGCCGCCGAGATCCACTTCTGGACCTCGACGATCGGCATCCTGCTCTACATCGTCGCGATCTACGCCGCCGGGCTCACGCAGGGGCTGATGTGGCGCGCCTTCGACGAGGGCGGCCGCCTCGCCTACCCCGACTTCGTCGAAACCGTGATGCGGCTGATGCCGATGTACTGGCTGCGCGTGGGCGGCGGGGTGCTCTACGTCGCCGGTGTGGTGATCTGCATGGTCAACGCGATCCTGACGTGGCGGTCGCGGCCCGCGCGCTACGAGGAGCCCGTCCACCGGGCCCCGGCCCTCTCGCGCGACTACGTCGACCACGAGCCCGGCTCGAAGCTCAAGCAGTCCGGCGCCCCGGTGGCCGGGTTCGCCTACACTCTCGAGCGTTTCGTCGGCGCCGCCTGGCACCGCCGGTGGGAGCGCCTCCCGCTGACCTTCACGGTCTGGACGACGGTCGCCGTCGTCACCGCGTCGCTCTTCGAGATCGTCCCCACCTTCCTCATCCGCTCCAACGTCCCCACGATCGCGGCCGTGAAGCCCTACACCCCGCTCGAGGCGGCGGGGCGCGACGTGTACATCGCCGAGGGGTGCAACAACTGCCACTCGCAGATGGTGCGGCCGATCCACAGCGAGACGCAGCGTTACGGCGAGTACTCGAAGCCGGGCGAGTTCGTCTACGACCACCCGTTCCTGTGGGGCTCGCGTCGCATCGGCCCCGATCTCCACCGCGTGGGCGGGAAGTACCCGAACCTCTGGCACGTCCGCCACTTCGAGAACCCGCCCGCGGTCACGCCGAACTCGATCATGCCGCGGTACCCGTGGCTGCTGAAGGACACGATCGACTTCACCTCCCTCGCGCCGCGCCTGAAGGCGCTGCGCGCGGTCGGCGTCCCCTACGACGACGCCGCGATCGCGGGGGCGGAGTCCCTCGCGAAGACCCAGGCGGCGAAGATCGCCGCGGACGTCGAGACGCAGGGCGGCCCCGCCGGGCTCGAGGACAAGCAGGTGGTCGCGCTGATCGCCTACCTGCAGCGCCTCGGGACCGACATCAAGCTCGCGGCGCCGGCGGCGGCCCCGGCGCCGCCCGTCGCCGCCGCCGGGGCGAGCGCACGATGAGCCTCACCGACATCATGAGCGAGGCGAACCTGCACTTCTGGGCGGAAGTCGCCCTGGTGATGTTCGTCGTGCTGTTCGTCGGCGTCGTGCTCTACGTCTTCTCCCGCCGGAACCGCGCCGCGTTCGATCGCGCCAGCCGCCTGCCGCTCGACGACGCCCCGACCGAAACGGGCGTCCAGGAGAACCCTCGACATGAGCGCCGTTGATCCCGAGAAGCTGCTCGACCACGAATACGACGGCATCCAGGAGTACGACAACCCCCTGCCGGGGTGGTGGCAGCTGCTGTTCTGGGGGACGATCGTGTTCTCGGCCGTCTACATGCTCTATTACCACGCGGGCGAGGGGCGGTCCGAGCTCCAGCAATACGAGGCGGACATGCTGGCGCTGGGCGAGATGCAGGCGAAAGAGGCGCTCTCCGCCGGGCCGGTGACCGATGCGACGCTCGAGGGGCTGCGGGCCAACCAGGGAATGATGCTCGGCGCGCGGCAGCTGTTCGTCTCGAAGTGCGCGACGTGCCACGGCGAGAACGGCGAGGGGAAGATCGGCCCGAACCTCACCGACGACTACTGGCTGCACGGCGGCCTGCCGACGAACATCCACAAGACGATCACCGACGGGGTCCCGGCGAAGGGGATGATCAGCTGGAAGCAGCAGCTGCGCCCCGGGGAGATCGCGGCGCTCGCGGCGTACGTGACCACCCTGCACGGCACGAACCCGGCCAACCCCAAGGAGCCGCAGGGCGAGCGGTTCACCGCCCCGCCCGCGGCGGCGGGCGCACCCGCCGCGCCGACGCCCCCCGAGGCGACGAAGGGCGCGAAGGAGTAGCCATGCCCCCCGCGACGCCCCCCGAGGTCGCGCCCTCCACCGTCCTGCCGACGATGAACGCGGACGGGTCGCGCCGCTGGGTGCGGCCGAAGCTCTCCCGCGGGCCCTACTGGCGTCGGCGCTTCGCGGTCGCGTGGGCCCTCATCGTGCTGTTCGCCGTGATCCCCCACCTCCGGATGAACGGCAAGCCCGCGATCCTGCTCGACGTCGTGCACCGCCGCTTCACGCTGTTCGGAACCACGTTCCTTCCGACCGAGACGCTGCTGCTCATGCTGCTGCTGGTCGGGACGTTCCTCCTGGTCTTCCTGCTCACCGCGATCTACGGCCGCGTCTGGTGCGGCTGGGCGTGCCCGCAGACCGTCTACATGGAGTTCCTCTACCGGCCGGTCGAGACGCTTCTCGAGGGAAATCGCGCCCGCCAGCTCAAGCTCGACCGCGAGGGCCCCGACGTCCGCCGTTTCCTGAAGTACGGCGTCTTCGTCCTGTTCTCCATGTTCCTCGCGCACACCTTCCTGGCCTATTTCGTGGGCACCGAGGCGCTGGCGCGCTGGATCACCCGCTCGCCCTTCGAGCACCCCGCCGCGTTCCTGATCATGGCGGGGACGACCGCGGCGATGTTGCTCGACTTCGGCGTCCTGCGCGAGCAGGTGTGCCTCGTGGCGTGCCCGTACGGACGATTCCAGTCGGTGCTGCTCGACCGCCGCTCGCTCATCGTGGGGTACGACGCCGCGCGCGGGGAGCCGCGATCGCGCCTGGGGACGCGCCCCGACCGCACCGCCGGCCCCGACTGCATCGACTGCCGCGCGTGCGTGGAGACCTGCCCGACCGGGATCGACATCCGCGACGGCCTCCAGATGGAGTGCATCCACTGCACGCAGTGCATGGACGCGTGCGACACGGTGATGGCGAAGATCGGTCGCCCCCAGGGCCTCGTGCGCTACACCTCGCGCGACGAGCTCGCCGGGGCGAAGCCCCGGCGCCTGCGCGCGCGGCTTCTGATCTACCCGGCCCTTCTCGTCGTCGCGTGGGGCGCGCTGGGCGTCGCGCTCGCCCGCCGCGAGTCCGCGGAGGTGACGCTGCTTCGCGGCATCGGCGTTCCGTTCACGATCCTGCCGGACGGCCAGGTGTCGAACCAGATGCGGATCAAGATCGCCAACCGCGGCGACACGGACCGCAGCTACCGGCTCGAGCTCGTCGACGCCGCCGGCCTCACGCTCGTCGCGCCGGACAACCCGCTGCACGTCCCCGCCGACAAGCTGGTGGAGACGACCGCGTTCGTGGTCGGCGACGACGACGCGATCCCGGGAGGCATGCGCAACGTCGTGCTGCGCGTCGACGACGGAGCCGGCTTCACCGCCGAGAAGCCCTGGCGCGTCCTCGGACCGGAGGAGGATTGAAGGGGCGCGCCTGGCCGTGGATGCTCGTGGGGCTCCTCGTCTTCGGCGTGGGGGTCAACATCGGCTTCCTGATCGTCGCGACGGGGGATCCGTCGTTCGCGGTCGAGGAGGACTACTACGGGCGCGCGCTGCGATGGGACGAGACGACCCGCGAGGCGGCGAGCAACGCCGAGCTGGGCTGGACGGTCGCCGTCGAGCCGACCCCCTCCGCGAAGGGGCCCGGCTGGACCGACCTCGCCCTTCACGTCGTCGATCGCGACGGAAACCCGGTGACCGGCGCGCTCGTCTCGGTCGAGGCCTTCCACCACGCGCGTGCGGCGGACCGCCTGCGCGTCGACCTCGTCGCGTCGGGCGAGCGCTACGCGGCGACGCTGCCGATGCGGCGCGCCGGCCTGTGGGAGCTTCGCGTGCGCGTCGAGAAGGGCGCGACCACCTTCACGACCGTGCTCGACCGCGAGCTCGGGGGGTTGCGGTGACCGCGGCCGCCCTCGCGGTGTTCGGCGCGAGCCTCGCGGGAAGCCTCCATTGCGCGGGGATGTGCGGCCCTCTCGTCCTGCTCTGGGCGGGAGAGGGCGAGGACCCGCGCGCCGCGCGCTTCGGGCACGTCGCCTACAACGCGGGCCGCCTCGTCGCGTACGCCGCCATGGGCGCCGTCGCGGGGGCGATCGGCGCCGCCGTCGAGGTCACCGGCGCCGTCGCCGGCTTCTCGGGGACCGCCGCGCTCCTCGGCGGCGCCTTCGTGGCGTTGTGGGGGCTGCACGGCGTGCTGGGCGCGCTCGGCGCGCGCGTGCCTCGCCTCGCCCCTCCCGCCCGGTGGGCCGGAGCGGCGGCGCGGGCGATGCGTGCGGTCCGGGGGATGCCCGTTCCGGCGCGCGCGGGTCTGCTCGGCCTCCTCTCGGCGCTGCTCCCGTGCGGATTCCTCTGGGCGTTCGTCGCGACGGCGGCCGGGACCGGCTCGCCGGCGTCGGGAGCCGCGGTGATGGCGCTGTTCTGGTCGGGGACCCTACCCGCCCTCGTGGCGGTGGGCGCGGCGGCGAGGCGGATCGCGGGACCGCTCCGGCGGCGCCTCCCGCTCGTGACCGCCGCCGTCGTCCTCGTCGTCGGACTCGCGGTCGTCGCCAAACGGGCGTGGCCCGTCCACGCCGATCCCGGATCGGCGACGACGTCCGGTTGCTGCGACCATGCCCACTGAGCTCCCGGTCTGCGCGCACTGCGGCCTTCCCGTCCCGCCCGCGCGCGTCGTCGCGCCTTCGGCGGAGGCGTTCTGCTGCGACGGGTGCGCCTCGGTGCACGCGATCCTCGTCGGCGAGGGGCTCGACCGCTGGTACGCGCTGCGCGACGCCGACGCGCGCGCCGATCGCCGCGCCGCGCGCACGACCGGCGCCACCTTCGACGCGATGGACGATCCGGCGTACGCATCGGTCGCCTGTCGCGAGAGGCCGGACGGCCTCCGCGAGGTCGACTGGGTCCTCGAAGGGGTCCACTGCGCCGCTTGCGTGTGGCTGGTCGAGCGTCTCCCCCGCCTGGCGCCGGGGGTCGTCGAGGCGCGCCTGGACCTTCCGAAGTCGCGTCTGCGCCTGACGTGGGACCCGGCCCGCACCGCGCTCTCGTCGATCGCGCGGCGCCTGGATCGCTTCGGCTACCCGCCCCATCCGTTCCGCGGGGCGCGCGCCGAGCAGGCCCGCCGCGCGGAGGAGCGCCGGATGCTCGTGCGCCTCGGGATCACCGGCGCCTGCGCCTCGAACGTCATGGCGATCGCCTTCGCGTTGTGGGGCGGGATTCTCGGCGGCATGGAGCGCGAGTTCGACCAGTTCTTCCGCTGGGCGAGCGTGGCGATCTCGCTCCCGGCCCTCTACTGGGGGGGAGGCGTCTTCTTCCGGGGGGCCTGGAACGCGCTGCGCGCCCGGACCCTCCACATGGACGTCCCGATCGCCCTCGGGATCACCGGCGGCTTCGCCCACGGCGTGGTCAACACGATCCGGGGCGGCGGCGTCGTCTACTTCGACTCGGTCACCGCCCTGATTTTCCTCCTGCTCGCCGGGCGCTGGGTCCAGATGCGCCAGCAGCGGAGGGCCGCCGACTCGGCGGAGCTTCTGGTCGCGCTGGCTCCTTCGACCGCGCGACGCGTCGAGGAGGACGGCATCGTGCGAGAGGTCCCGGTCGAGGCGCTGCTTCCCGGGATGCGCGTGGAGGTGCGCGCCGGAGAGACCTTTCCGGCCGACGGCGTGGTCGCCGAGGGACGGACCTCGGTCGACCGGTCGTTGCTCACCGGCGAATCGCACCCCCAGGCCGCGAGCGCCGGCGACGAGGTCCATGCCGGAACGCTCAACCTCGCCGCCCGCGTCCTCGTCGCGGTGCGGACGACCGGCGAGGCGACGCGCGTCGGACGCCTCATGCGCCTCGTCGAGGAGCACGCCGCGCGGCGTGCCCCGATCGTGCAGCTGGCCGACCGGATCTCGGGAGTCTTCGTCGCGATCGTGCTCGTGCTCGCGGCGCTCACGGCGCTGTTGTGGTTGCGGCTCGACCCGGCGCGCGCCTTCGATCACACGATCGCGCTGCTGATCGTGACCTGCCCGTGCGCCCTCGGGCTCGCCACTCCGCTCGCGGTCGGCGCCGCGGTCGGCCAGGCCGCGCGCGCGGGGATCCTGATCAAGGGGGGGGACGCCCTCGAGCGCCTGTCGGTCGCGGGCCGGATGTGGCTCGACAAGACGGGGACGTTGACCGAGGGGAACCTCGCGGTCGTGGCGTTCGAGGGGGACCGCGGCGCGCTCCGGCTCGCGGCGGCCCTGGAGACCCATTCCTCCCATCCGACGGCGCGCGCCCTCGCGGCCTTCGACCCGGGCGCGGCGGAGCTCGCGGCCGTCGACGTCGTCGAGACCCGCGGAGGCGGGATCGAGGGACGGGTCGCCGGCCGGAAGGTGCTCGCGGGATCGATCGCCTTCGTCCGGGCGCGGGGTGTGGTCCCCGATCCGGCGACGGCCGCCCGCCTCGCAGGCTGGGCGCGCGACGGTCGAACCCCGGTCGTCGTCGCGCTGGACGGCCGCGTCGCCGCCGCGGCCGCTCTGGGGGACCGCCCGCGCGAGGGGACCGAAGCGGCGCTCGCGCGCATCCGCGCGCTGGGGTTCCGGACGGGCCTGCTCTCGGGGGACCATCCCGACGTCGCGGCCTCGGTCGCGCGGCGACTCGGTTTCGAAGGGGACGACGTCCGCGCGGGGGCCACACCGGAGGACAAGCTCGAGATCGTGCGCGCCGGTGCGAAGGAGGGGCCCGTCTTCATGGTCGGGGACGGGGTGAACGACGCGGCGGCGCTCGCGGCGGCGACGGTGGGGATCGCGGTCCACGGCGGGGCGGAAGCCGCCCTCGAGGCGGCCGACGTCTACGTGAACCGCGCGGGACTCGGCCCCGTCGTCGAGGTCCTCGAGGGATCGCGCCGGGCGATGGCCGTCGTGCGGCGCAACCTCGCCTTTTCGTTCGCCTACAACGCGCTGGGGGTGGTGCTCGCCATGGCGGGGTGGATCAACCCCCTCGTGGCCGCGGTGCTGATGCCTCTCAGCTCGATCACGGTCATCGTCAGCTCGTACCGCGCGCGGATGTTCGACCCGCCCGCGCACCCGGAACCCGCGGCGCGTCGGGCCGCCGAGCGCCCGGCCGAGAAGGCGGTCGCATGAGCGTGTTGTACGTGCTGCTGCCGCTCGCCCTCGCCTTCGCGGCGGGAGCGGTCGCGTGGTTCGTCTGGGCGGTGCGGTCGGGGCAGTTCGACGATCTGGAGACGCCGGCGCTGCGGGTGCTGCTCGACGAGGAGGACGAGAAGTCCCCGGACGCGCTCAGGACCGAAGGCGCACCTGCAGGTCCGCCACGCGCTGGCGCACCTCGCGGTACCCCGGATCGGCCTGCAGGACCTCCTGAAAGAGGTCCAGGGCGCTCCTGAGCTCCCCCGTCGCCTCGAGCGTGTCCGCCAGGTCGTAACGCATGCCGTAGAGCGGATCCCCCTCGTCGCCCGCGGCGGCGAGCGCCTGGCGGTAGAGCGCCGCGGCGTCCGCGTGCTCGCCGCGCTCGCGGTGGCACATCGCGAGCATGCTCGCGGCGTCGCGGAACAACGCCGGGGATCGCATCGCGTTGCGGAACTCCCCCATCGCGTCGTCGATGAGCCCCATTTCCTTGTACGCGATCCCGAGGTCGTAGTGGGTCCGGTAGTCCTCGCTCCCCACCTCGAGCTCCACGTGTTTCTTGAAGGCGTCGAAGACGTCCTGCAGGCTCTGCTCGTCGAGCGAGCCGGCCTGGGTCTCGGGGGCCGGTGGGGCGTCGAACCCGAGCTCGGCCTCGAGCGCCGCGGTGATCGCGATGAGGTCGTCGGAGGTCGTCGGCTCGGACTCCTCCTCCGCGATCAGGACCTCCTCCTCCGCGACCGGCTCCGACGGAGCCGCGGGGGCGGCGACCCGGGCCTCGAGGGCGTCGAGCTCCGCGCCGGCGAATCCGAGCATCCGCAACGCCTCGATCTTCTTCCTCGCGTCCGGGACCATCCCCTGGTCGAGGTAGAACGCGATCTCCTCGATCATGTCCGGGGTGGCCTCGCGCGCCCTCCCCCTCGCGGCGACCGGGGGCGCGCTCGCGGCGGGCGACTCCACCGGCTCCTCGTCGTCGAAGGAGATCTCGAACTCGTCGTCGGATTCGACCGGGGCCGCGGCCGGAGCGGGCGCCTTCGCGGCGCGCTCCGCCGCCTCCGGCGGGGGGGCCGGCTCGATGACGAGCTCCTCGAGCTCCTCGACCGGCGCCGACGGGGACGGTGCGGCCGCGGCGGCCTCCGGCGCCGCAGGGGGGCTGACGAGCGCCTCGAGGGACCGGCGGCGCGCGGGCCCGAGCGTCCCCATCGCCGCGGCCTCGTCCGCCGCGTGCCGCGCGCCGGCGACGTCCCCCGCGGCACGGCGCGCGATCGCCAGGGTCGCGAGCGTCTCGGCGAGCTCGCCGCGCTCCCCCCGCGCGCGCAGCATCGCCGCCAGGCGCTCCACGCCGACGACGTGCCCCGGGAACCGCTGCGCGACCTCGCGAAGCTGCTGCAGCGCCTCGACCTGGAGGCCGTACTTCTGGAAGACCTCCGCCTCGGTGAGGTGTCCGGAGACCCACTCGTGGTCGGCCGGCGAGAGCGGCACGGCGGGGGCACCCGGGTCGGACGGCTCCTCGGCGACCGGCGCCGCGACGGCGGCGACGGGCGCGACGGCGGGTGCGGGTGCGGGAGCCGGCGCCTTCGGCGCGTCGAGTCCGCGGAGCTCCTCGTCGATCGCCGCGAGGCGATCGGCCCGTCCGTGGGCCTCCAGCGCCCGGCGCATCCGCCCCAGGGCCGCCGAGAGGGCGACGGCTCCCCCTTCGAGGCGCCGAACCCGGACCAGCCGATCGAGCGCGGGGAGAAACCCCTTCGCGTCGAGCGTGGCGAGGCGCTCGAGGACCCCCAGGGCCCTGTCGTGCCGCGCGGCCGCCTCCCAGCGATCCAGGACCGCCTCGAGACGCGCGAACCAGGGCTCGGCGGAGCCGCGCGAGGCGGCCTCGCCGAACAGCCGCTCGAGCTGCTCCTCGGAGAGGGCGTCGGCTCGCGACTCGATCAGGGCGCCGGCGGCGTCGTCGCGCCCCATGAGCCCGAGGATCGAGACCTTCTCGGCGAGCAGGGACGCATGATCGGGAAGACGCGTGAGCCCCTCGTCGAGCAGGCGCACCGCCTCTTCGCCGCGCCCGCGCGCGGCGAGCGCCTGCGCCATCCCCGCCCAGGGCTCGGCGCGCTGCGGACCGAGGTCGGCGGCGCGCCGGTAGGTGCGCTCGGCTTCCTCGTGGCGCCCCTCACGCGACCACTGATCGGCGACGACGAGGAGGTCCTCCGACGCACGCGGCGCGTCCCCTTCCGCGGCTCGCGCCTCGGCGAGGCGCACGCGGTGGAGCGCCTCCGCGGGCTCGGCCTGGACCATCCGCTCGTAGACCTCGCGCGCCTTCCCGAACTCGCGCGCCTTGAGGTGCTGCTCGGCGGCGGCCAGGAACCAGCGGCGGGCGTCGGCGGGGCGTTTCTGCTTGACGTGCAGGTCCGCCATGCGGACGAGCACCTCGACGCGGTGGGGGTCGATCTTGGCGACCTTCGCGAGGATCGCGGCCGCCTTCGGATAGAAGCCCGCCTGGGTGAAGTGGTCGGCGGCCTTCTCGTAATAACCGAGCGCATCGGAATTGCGCCCCGCGCGTGCGAGCGCGTCGCCGATGCGGTTGAGCATCAGGACGTCCCGCGGCGAAGCCTCCGCGACCCGGCGAAACTCCTCCAGCGCAGGGGCCGGACGGCCCTGCTTGAGGAGTTTCTCGGCGTTCGCGAAGGTCTTCTCGCGGTCGACGGACACGGGTCAGCGGCTCCGACGCTCCTCGATGCGCGCCTTCTTGCCGCTCCGCTCGCGCAGGTAATACAGCTTGGCGCGGCGGACCTTCCCCTGCCGGACGACCTCGATCTTCTCGACGACCGGGGAATGCACCGGGAAGATGCGCTCGACGCCGACGCCGCCGGAGATCTTCCGGACGGTGAAGGTGCTGCGCAGCCCCTCGGTCGCCCCGCGCCGGCCGATCACGTCCCCTTCGAACACCTGGATGCGCGACTTGTCGCCTTCGACGACGCGCACGTGCACCTTGACGCGGTCGCCGGGCCTGAAGGAGGGGACGTCCTTCTTGAGCCCCTCGGCCTCGATGGTCTGGATCACGTTCATCGCCCGTACCTCACTCGCCCCCGGGGGGGGCCTTCCGCTCGATTTCCGTTCGCCGCGCATCGAGGTCGGGCCGCTTGCGCCGCGTCGCCTCGATCGACCGTTCGCGCCGCCACCGCGCCACCGCGCCGTGATCGCCGCTCCGCAAGACCGCCGGAACCTCCCGCCCGCGCCAGACCGCGGGACGCGTGAAGTGCGGATGGTCGAGCAGGTCTCCCTCGAAGGAGTCCGCCCCGGCCGACGCCTCGTTCCCGAGCACCCCGGGGACGAACCGCGCGACCGCGTCCACCAGCACCATCGCCGGCAACTCGCCCCCGGTCAGGACGACGTCGCCGACGCTCAACTCCTCGTCCGCGACCTCCTCGCGGACGCGCTCGTCGATCCCCTCGTACCGGCCGCAGATCACCACGAGCCGGTCGAACCCCGCCAACCGTCTGGCGGCGTCCCGGTCGAGCCGCCCCCCCTGGGGAGTCAGCAGGACCGTCCGGGAGCGTTCGGCCGGCCACCGGGACCGGATCCACGCCACCGCGTCGGCGATCGGCTCGGGCCTGAGGACCATGCCCGCTCCCCCGCCGTAGGGCGCGTCGTCGACCTGCCGATTCGGGCCGATCCCGAAGCGTCGCAGGTCGTGCAGCCGCACCCCGAACGTCCCCGCCCTGCGCGCCCGGGCCAGCATCCCGTCCTCGAGCGCCCCGGAGAACATCCCGGGAAACAGGGTGACGACGTCGATCGTCACGTTCCGTCCTCCGCGAGCCCCTCGGGAAGGTCCACCCGGATCGTCCCGAGGTCCTCCCGGACCTCCAACACAATCGTTCCCGCGAAGGGGATGAGCAACTCCGCCCCCCCTTCGCCTTCGACCACCAGGAGGTCGGCCCCCCCGGTCTCGAGCAGATCCACGACCCGGCCGAGCGGCCCCCGCCGGGCATCCTCCACGCGAAGCCCCCGGAGCCGCTCCACGTAGTAGGTCCCGGCCGGAAGCTCGGGCACCTCCTCGGGAGGGGCCAGGATCCACCGTCCCCGCCGGGACTCGACCTCCCCCGGAGTGTCGAGCCCCCGCAGTTTCAGGACGAGCCGGTCCCGGTAGGACCGGGCCGCCTCGACCTCGAAAACCTCTGGCCCCGGGTCGGAGGCATCCCTGCCGACCCAGACCCGCGTCAATCCCGTCCATCGTTCCGGGTGCCCCGAGGGAACCCGGATGGTCATCTCGCCACGCGCGCCCCGGAACCCGGCGATCGGGCCGATCGGGAGCGCCGCGCCGCCCTTATTCGAGAATTTCGAGGACAACGCGTTTGCGGAGCTTCATGCCGGCCGCCGAGAGGATCGTCCGGATCGACCGCGCCGTCCGCCCCTGCTTCCCGATGACCTTGCCGAGGTCGTCCTGGGCCACCCGAAGCTCCAGGACGGTCGTCTGCTCCCCCTCGACTTCCCTGACCTCGACCGCCTCCGGCTGGTCCACGAGCGCCTTCGCCATCAGTTCCAGCAGCTCTTTCATGGCGCACCCTCGGAAGGCAAGCCGCGGAGGTCAGACGCCGACGGGGACCGCTTTCGCCTTCTCGATCAGGCTGCGGACCGTGTCGGAGACCTGGGCCCCCTTGGCGATCCAGGCCTCGGCCCGGGCGACGTCCAGCCGGATCGTCGCCGGCTCGGTCCCCGGATCGTACAGCCCGAGCGTGTCGACGTTTCGGCCGGTCGGCCGGCTCTGCGAGTCGGACACGACCACCCGGTAGATAGGCGCCTGGCGGCTGCCGCCCCGGCTCAAACGGATCTTCAGCACGAAACCATCCTCCCAGAGCCGTACCGGCTCACGGAAACGCCACACTATAGCTTATCGACCCAAGAACGGGAGCCGCAGCCCCTTCCGCCCCGAGGCCTGCTGCGCCTGCATGGACTTCATCATCCGGCGCATCTGGGCGAACTGTTTGAGGAGGCGGTTGATCTCGGGGACCGAGGTCCCGGAGCCGCGGGCGATCCGCTTCTTCCGGCTGCCGCTCACGATCTCCGGGCGCCTCCGCTCGTCGGGGGTCATCGAGTCGAGGATCGCCGTCACCCCCTTCAGGGCGTCGTGGTCCAGGTCGGCGTCTTTCATGTGCCCCATCCCGGGGAGCATCGCGAGGACGCCGGACAGCGGTCCCATCTTCTTCATCATGCGGATCTGGCTACGGAACTCCTCGAGGGTGAACTGGTTTCTCCGCAGCTTCTTCTCGAGGGCCTGCGCCTCCTCGAGGTCGAGCGCCTCCTCCGCCTTCTCGATGAGGCCGAGCAGATCGCCCAGTCCGAGGATGCGGCCCGCCATCCGGTCGGGGTGGAAGGCCTCGAACTCCGACGGGCGCTCGCCGGTCCCCACGAACTTGATCGGCACGCCGGTCACGTGTCGGATCGACAGCGCGGCGCCCCCCCGGGCGTCGCCGTCGGTCTTGGTGAGGATCGCGCCGGTCAGGCCGAGCGCCTTGTGGAACTCCCCCGCCGAGCGGACCGCGTCCTGTCCGGTCATCGCGTCGGCGACGAAGAGGATCTCCACCGGCTCGACGGCGGCGCGGATCGCGCGCAGCTCGTCCATCAGCGCCTCGTCGATGTGCAGGCGACCGGCGGTGTCGACGAGGATCGTGTCGAACCCCGACCGCCGCGCCTCGAGCACGCCGTCACGGACGATGTCGACCGGGTTGCGCGAGCCGTCGTGCTCGAGGACCCGGAGACCCGCGGACTTCCCGACGCGGATCAGCTGCTCGATCGCCGCGGGGCGGTACACGTCGGCGGGGATCAGGAACGGATATCGTCCCGAGTTCTTGAGCCACAGGCCGAGCTTCGCCGTGGACGTGGTTTTCCCCGATCCCTGCAGGCCGACCATCAGGATCACCGTCGGCGGCTTCGGGGCGAACCGGAGCCGGTTCACCTCGCCCGCGCCGAGCAGCGTCTCGATCTCGTCGCGGACGATCTTCACCACCTGCTGGCCGGGGGTGAGGCTCTTGAGGACCGCCTCGCCGAGCGCCTGCTCGCGCACCCGGGCGAGAAGCTCGCGGGCGACCGTGACGTGGACGTCGGCCTCGAGGAGCGCCATGCGGATCTCGCGCAGGGTCTCGTCGAGCACGCCCTCGCTGATCCGCGCCTCGCCGCGGAGCTTGCCGATGATCCCCTGGAGGCGTTCGGAGAGACCCTGGAACACGGCTTGGCCCTCAGACCGATTCGAGCAGATGGCCCATCTTCGACTTCTTGGTCGCGAGGTATCCGCGGTTGTCCGGCCCCGCGGGGACCTCGAGCGGGACGCGCTCGGCGATCTCGAGGCCGTACCCCTTCAGCGCGACGTATTTCCCGGGGTTGTTCGTCATCAGGCGCAGCCGGCGGACGCCGAGGTCGTAGAGGATCTGCGCGCCGACGCCGTAGTCCCTCAGGTCCGGGGAGAAGCCGAGGGCGAGGTTCGCCTCGACGGTGTCCTTGTTGTGCCGGTCCTGGAGCTCGTAGGCGCGCAGCTTGTTGGCGAGGCCGATGCCGCGCCCCTCCTGCCGGAGGTAGAGGATGACGCCCTTGCCCTCCTTCTGGATGCGCTCCATCGCGAGGTGCAGCTGCGCGCCGCAATCGCAGCGCGTCGATCCGAACACGTCCCCCGTCAGGCACTCGGAATGCACGCGCACGAGCACGTCCTCGCCGGGTTTCGGGTCCCCCATCACGAGCGCCACGTGGGTCTGGTCCTCGAGCTCGTAGTGGAAGGCGTGGATCTTCCAGGCCCCGCGGTCGGTCGGCAGATCCGGGGACGCCACGCGCCGCACGATCCGCTCGCGGCTCATCCGGTAGCGGATGAGGTCGGCGATCGTGATCACCTTGAGTCCGTGCTCCGCCGCGAAGGTGCGCAGCTGCGGGACGCGCGCCATCGTGCCGTCGAGGTTCATCACCTCGCAGATCACCCCGGCGGGGGTGAGCCCCGCGATCCGGCAGAGGTCGACGGCGGCCTCGGTGTGGCCCGCCCGCTTGAGGACCCCGCCGGGCTTCGCGCGCAGGGGAAAGACGTGGCCGGGGCGGGCGAGATCCTCGGGGCTCGTCTTCGGGTCGACCGCGACGCGGATCGTGGTCGCCCGGTCGGCGGCGGAGATCCCGGTCGTGATGTCCCGTCGGGCCTCGATCGAGACGCAGAACGCGGTTCCCCGCCGCGCGGTGTTGCGCCCCGGCTGCACCATGAGCGGGAGGTCGAGCTCGTCGAGGCGCTCGGGGGTCATCGGCAGGCAGACCAGGCCCCGTCCGTGCGTCGCCATGAAGTTGACGATCTCGGGGGTGACGAGCTCCGCCGCGCAGCAGAGGTCTCCCTCGTTCTCGCGGTCCTCGTCGTCGACGATGACGATCATCCGCCCGGCGCGCAGCTCGTCCAGCGCCTCGTCGATCGTCGCGAACCCGTTCGCCTCGGAAGCGTCCTTGAGCCCCATCACCTCATCCCGGCCGCCGTTCGGCGAGCAGCGACTCAAGATACCGTGCGACGAGGTCCACCTCCACGTTGACCTTCGAGCCCGCCGCGAGGGCGCCGAGGTTGGTCCGCGCGAGGGTCTCCGGGATCAACGCGACCTCGAAGGTCGTCCGATCGACGGCCGAGACGGTCAGGGAGACGCCGTTGAGGGCCACCGAGCCCTTCCGCGCGACGTATCCACGGATCTCCGGCACGAGCCGCACCCGCATCCGGTGGTCGTCCCCCCGCGCGCGGACCCGCGCCACGCCGGCGACGGCGTCGACGTGCCCCTGGACGAGGTGGCCCCCCAGGCGGTCCGACAGGCGCGCCGCCCGCTCGAGGTTGACGCGCGCCCCCGGGCGCACCCCGCCGAGCGTCGTGCGGTCGAGGGTCTCCTGCACCGCCGTGAACGCGAGGCGTCCCGGCTTGCGCTCGGTCACCGTCAGGCACACGCCGTCGATCGCCACGCTTTCCCCGTCGGCCATCTCGCGCGCGGGAAGGGTCGAGGCGATCACCAGGCGCAGGGAGCCGGAAGCCGGGCGGAGCTCGACGACCTCGCCGACGGTTTCGATCAGTCCCGTGAACATCGTCCCCTCAGCACGAGATCGGCGCCGATCGGGAAGCGCTCGACGTCGCGAAGCCGGAATCCCGACGCGGGATCGACCGCCCCGTCGATGTCCGCGAGGGGCGTCGTCCCGCCGACGCCGAGCAGCGACGTCGCGACGAAGAGGACGGCCCGGTCGGCGAGGCCGGCCTCGAGAAACGCCGCGTGCGTGCGCCCTCCCCCCTCGACGAGGACCGAGAGGGCGCCGGCGGCGGCGAGGTCGGCGAGGACGGCGCGCAGGTCGAGCGCGGGCCCCATCGGCACGACGACCGCCCGCGGGCCGAGCTCCGCCCGCGCCGACTCGACGTGGGAGTCGAGGACGTAGACCCGGGGCGGCGGTGCCGCCCCGTCCGCGGCGAACAGCCGCGCGGCCGGGTCGAGCCCGCCGCGGGGCGCGAGCACGCCGCGCAGGCGGGGGGCCGCGACCCCGGGAAGGCGGACCGTGAGCCTCGGGTCGTCGGCGCGGACCGTTCCCGCCCCCACGACGATCGCGTCGTGCAGCACACGAAGGCGGTGCGCGTAACGTCGCGACTCCGGAGAGGAGATCCACGCCGCACGCCCCCCCTTCGCCGCGATGCGCCCGTCGACGGTGACCGCCGCCTTGAGGGTCACCAGCGGCCGGCCGAGCCGCTGTCGGAGCAGGAACGCCGCGTTGAGCTCCTCGGCGGCGTCGGCGAGCGTGCCGCAGACCACCTCGATCCCGGCGGCGCGCAGGCGCGCGAGGCCGCGCCCGTCGACGAGCGGATTCGGATCGACGATCGCGGCGACGACGCGGCGGACCCCCGCGGCGACGAGCAGCTCCGCGCACGGAGGCGTCCGCCCCTGGTGCGCGCACGGCTCGAGGTTCACGTAAACCGTCGCCCCCCGCGCGCGCTCCCCCGCCTGCGCGACGGCGAGCGCCTCGGCGTGAGGCCCCCCCGCGCGCGCGTGAAACCCGCGGCCGACGACCTCGCCGTCGCGGACCACGACGCATCCGACGCTGGGATTCGGGCTCGTCGTCCCGCGGCCCAGCGCCGCGAGCGCGAGTGCCTGCTCCATCCCGGCCGCGTCGGAGGTGAGCAGGCTCACGCCGCCTCCGTCCCGCCGAGCAACCCGTCGAGGTACGCCTCGGGGTCGAAGGGGAGCAGGTCGTCCACCGTCTCGCCGACGCCCACGAAACGCACGGGCACGCCCAGCTGGCGATGGATCGCGAGCGCGACGCCCCCCTTGGCGGTGCCGTCGAGCTTGGTCAGCACGACGCCGGTCACCTTCGCCGCCCGGGTGAACTCGCGCGCCTGCGCGAGCCCGTTCTGCCCCGTCGTCGCGTCGACGACGAGCAACACGTCGTGCGGCGCGGCGTCCACCTCGCGCCCCGCCACGCGCGCCATCTTCTCGAGCTCGGCCATGAGGTTCGACTTGGTGTGGAGCCTTCCCGCGGTGTCGACGAGCACGACGTCGGTCCCGCGGTGCTTCGCCGCCCGGAGCGCGTCGAAGACCACGGCGGAGGGATCGGCTCCCTCGCGCTGCTTGACGACCTCGACGCCGGCCCGCTCCCCCCACCGCTCGAGCTGCTCGATCGCCGCCGCGCGGAACGTATCCGCCGCGACGACGGTGACGGTGCGCCCCTCGGCGCGCTCGCGCGCGGCGAGTTTCCCCACCGTCGTCGTCTTGCCCCCTCCGTTCACCCCGACCACGAAGACGACGCGCGGCCTTCCGGGCGCCGCGGGGGACGGGAGGGCGTCGGGAAGGGCGCGACGCAGGACGTCGCGGACGACCGCGCGCAGCCCCGCACCGTCGAGCGCCTGCGCGCGCGCGCGACGACGCGCCGTCTCGACCACTTCCCCCGCCAGCTGCGGCCCGAGGTCGGCCGCGATCAGGTTCGTCTCGAGGTCCTCGAGCGTCGTCTCGTCGACCTCGTGCCGCTGGAAGGTCGTGGCGAGCGCCTCGCCGATCGTCTCGCGCGTCTTCGTGAGACCGCGGACGAGGCGCTTGAGGACGTCGAACGCCATCGTCAGCGCATCAGCTTCAGGAGATCGTCCGCCTTCGCGGCGTTCTCCGAGCCGGGGGCGACCGCGAGGACCTTCTCGAGGTGCTTGCGCGCGTCCTCCGGCCGCTTCAGGCGGAAGTAGGCGAGGCCGAGGCGGTACTGGTAGGTACCGTCCTCGCGGTACTCGGGCGCGGCCACCTCG
The DNA here is from genome assembly GCA_036376135.1 of Candidatus Polarisedimenticolaceae bacterium. NCBI lineage: Bacteria > Pseudomonadati > Acidobacteriota > Candidatus Polarisedimenticolia > Candidatus Polarisedimenticolales > Candidatus Polarisedimenticolaceae > Candidatus Polarisedimenticolaceae bacterium. The sequence goes on from DASVAW010000137.1 coordinate 24,810, forward strand.
TACAGCCGGACCGCCTCCTCGAGCCGTCCGGTGCGGTCGAGCAGGGACGCGAGCTCGAAGTGCCCCTGATAGAACTTGGGATTGAACTCCACGGCGCGCCGCATCTCGGCCACCGCCTCGTCGTCCCGTCCCTGCGAGGCGAAGAGCAGGCCCAGATTGAGGTGGACCTTCTCGGGCGTGGGGTAGGTCGGATCGGCGAGCGCCTTGCGATAGGCCTCCTCCGCCTCGGCCTTGCGCCCGGCGCGATCGAGCACCGCGCCCAGGTTGTTGTTGGCGTCCGCGAGGTACGGGTCGAGCGCGAGCGCCTTCCGGAACGACTGCTCCGCCGCGGGAAGGCGCCCGGCCATGAAGCACAGCTGGCCGTGGAAGTTCCACACCGCCGCGTTCCCGGGGTTGTCGGCGGCGGCCTTCTCGGCGATCTCGATCGCCTCGGAAGTGCGTCCCGCCTTGAAATACGACTCCGCGAGCCCCATCTGCTTGCGCAGCTCGGCCCCCGGCTCCAGCTTGGCCGGCTTCGTCGCCGCGGACCCGCCGCCGCAGCCGGCGGCGAGAAGGCACGCCGCCGCCAGCACCGCCGCAACCCTCGATCGTCGTGCGATCACGTTCCGTCCCTCCCGAACCAGCGACCCAGGAAAGAGCGCTTCGGCGGCGGGGGCTCCAGCGGCGGCTCCACCGCCGGCTCCCTTCCGTCGAGCAGCGCCCGCGGGAACTCGTCCGCCATGCGGGCGGCGTACGCCTCGCCCACGAACGTCGCGGCGACGCGGACCGCCGCCGACATCTCCGGTCGACGCCCGCGCGTATTGTGCGAGTCCGAGGCGATGACGTGCACCAGCCGCTTGCGCATCAGCTCCTCGGAGAACTCCTGCGTCGACTCGCCGAAGTCGCCGAGCAGGCTTCCCGTGGTGATCTGTCCGAACGCGCCGAGGCGGATCATCTCCTCGTAGCGCCTCAGGTCGTCCTGGAACCAGCGGATCCGCTCGGGGTGCGCGAAGAGCACCTGCACCCCCGCGAGGCGCAGCTGGAAGACCACGTTCTCGACGTCGATCGCGTACTGCGACATCGAGAGCTCGAGGAGCAGCGTCCGGCCGTTGTCGCCCAGCGTCGGCGCGCGGCCGTCCTTGACCCGGGCGGGAAGCTCGTCGGCCAGGTGAACCTCCGCGCCCGGGAGCACCTCGAGCGGCACCGACTCGGCGGCGAGGCGCTCTCTGAGCCTGGCGACGCCGGAAAGGACGGCGTCGCGGTCGTTGAGATAGAACCCTTCGCGGCAGTGCGGCGTGGCGACGAGCGTGCGGATGCCGTCCGCGACCGCGATCTTCGCGAAGGCGACCGCCTCGTCCTCGGTGCGCACGCCGTCGTCGACGCCGGGGAGGATGTGCGTGTGCACGTCGATCATGGCCGGCGCTCCGCCTCGAACTCCCCGGTGAGCGGGCGCGTCATGAGGCGGCGCACCGCCTCCGCGGGGACGGCCGCGTCGTGGAGGATCCGGTGGACCTCCTCGACGATCGGCATCTCGACCCCGTGGCGGCGCGCGAGGGCCAGCGCGGACTCGCACGTCCTCACCCCTTCGGCGACGTGCCGCGTCGTGGCCAGAATGTCCTCGATCCGCTCCCCACGCGCGAGGGCGATCCCGACCTGCCGGTTGCGGGAAAGCGACCCGGTGCAGGTCAGGACGAGATCGCCCAGGCCGGCGAGCCCCGAGAAGGTCTCCGCGCGACCGCCCATCGCGACGCCCAGCCGGCGCATCTCGGCGATCCCCCGCGTCACGAGGGCGGCGAGCGCGTTGTGGCCGAGCCCGAGCCCCTCGACCACGCCGGCGGCGATGGCGATCACGTTCTTCAGCGCCCCCGCCACCTGCACGCCGACGACGTCGTCGTTGGTGTACAGGCGCAGGCCCCCGCCGGAGAGCGCCTCCTGAACCCGCGCCGCGATCGCCGCCTCCCGGGCGGCGGCGACGATCGCCGCGGCCCGGCCTCCCGCGACCTCCGCGGCGAACGACGGACCGGAGATCACCGCAAGCCGCTCCGGAGCGCCGAGCTCCTGCTCGGCGACGTCGGTCGGCAGGGCGAGCGTCTCCTCCTCGATCCCCTTCGAGGCGATCACCACGGGGCGCCCCCGATCGAGGCCGGGGGCGAGCGACCGGTAGACCGCCCGCGCAAATGGGGTGGGCACGACCAGGACGAGCGGACCCGCGACGCGCAGCGTCTCGGCGAGGTCGTCGGTGGGACGCACCGACGCGGGGACGTCGAAGCCGGGAAGGTAGGCGGGGTTGTCCCGACGCTCGCGCATCCGCGCGACGAGGTCGCTCTCGCGCATCCAGAGCAGCACGTCCCGCCCGAGGAGCCCCAGGTGCACGGCGAGCGCCGTCCCCCACGCACCTCCGCCGACGATCGTCACCGGTCCCGTCACTTCTTCGGACCTCCCCAGGGGCGTCCCCATCGAGGCTCCCGGCCGGAACGAAGCCGCTCGAGGTTCTCGCGGTGCCGTATGACGACGGCCACGGCGCAGACCGCGCCGCACATCACGACCGGGCGTGGGGATCGTAGCAGCAAAGCCCAGACGGGAAACGAGATCGCGGCGGCCAGCGAGGCGACCGAAACCCATCGGAGCGCCACCGCCGTGGCTGCGAAGACGCCCGCGGCCCCCGCCAGCGCCGCGGGGGCGAGGACCGCGAGCGCGCCGGCGCCGGTGGCGACCCCCTTGCCGCCGCGAAACCCCAGCCAGGGCGAGGCGACGTTCCCGGCGACGGCGCCGACGGCCGCGAGCGGGCCGCCGACCGCGGCCGCCACGGCTCCCTTGGCGGCGTCGAGGGCGAACGCCAGGATCCCGGCGCCCGTCCCCGCGACGCGGGCGACGTTGGTCGCGCCGGTCGCACCGCTCCCGTGGCGTCGTGGGTCGGCGGCGACGCGGCTCCTCGCGATCCAGACGCCGGTCGGAATCGATCCGAGGGCGTAGCCGGCGATCGCGGCGAGGACGCCGTCGATCACGCGGCCGCCCCGCCGAGCGGGAAGGTCGCGAGCGCCGTGTACCGCGCGCCGCCGGGGCCGAGGTCGCTCCGGAACAGCGTCAGCGACTCGATCCACGCGCGACCGAAGAACCACTCGCGTTCGGGAGGGCCGGACGCGCCGGCGCCGGCGGCCCGCGCGAGCGTGGCGTGCGGGCGGAAACCCCGCTCTTCCGGCGCGAACCCCGCGGCCCTCGCCTCGCGCTCGACCGCCGCCGCGAGGGCGCGCAGGCGCCCGCGGTCGGGATCTTCCGCCACTCCCACCCACAACACGCGGGGGCGCCGCGGGGAGGGAAAACACCCGAGCCCGGCGACCTCGAGGGAGATCGGGCCGGTCGCCGCGAGCGCCGCCCTCTCCCAGCGCGGCCCGAGCTCGGCCAGGCGCGCGTCCTCGACCTCGCCGAGGAATCGCACGGTCACGTGCACCCCCTCGGCACGCGTGAAGCGCCACCCCGGAAGGCGCGGCTCCAGCTCGCGCCGCGCCCTGCCGATCGCCTCCCGGACGTCGTGCGGCAGGTCGAGCGCGAGGAAAAGCCGCATCACGCCTCCCGCATCCGCCGGCGCAGGAGGTCGAGGGCGGCGAGGACCGAGCGACGCCGGATCAGGGCGCGGTCCCCGGGCCAGCGCAGCACGACGTGGGCGCCGCCCCCGGCGTCGGCGACGGCATGGTGCACGAGTCCGACCGGCTTTTCCGGGGTTCCCCCGGACGGGCCCGCGACGCCGGTGACGGCGACGCCGTAGTCGGCGCCGAGGCGCTCGCGGATCCCGGCGGCCATCGCGCGCGCGACCGCCTCGCTCACCGCCCCGTGCTCGTCGAGCACGGTTGCGTCCACGCCCACCATCCCGACCTTCACCTCGTTCGCGTACGCGACGACGCCGCCCCGGTACCACGCCGACGATCCGGGCACCGTCGTGAGCTCGGCGCCGAGAAGGCCGCCGGTGCACGACTCCGCCGTCGCCACGGTCCGGCCCAGCCCCGCCAGCGTCCCACCCACCACCGACGCCAGCGTCGCGTCGTCCTCGCCGAACAGGTCCGCGCCCAGCCGCCTGCGCATCTCCGCCTCGACCGGGGCGAGCCGCGCCCGGGCGGCCGACGCGTCGGGGCCTCGGGCCCGCAAGATCAGGTCGATCGCGCCGGATGCCGCGAGAATCGTCACCTCGACCCCGTCCGCGCCGTAGAGATCCCGCAGCTGCACGTCCACGCTCGATTCGGTGCGGCCGCCGACCCGAAGGACGCGACGGACGATCGTTCCCGCGCCGCGCGAGGCGACCTCCCGGGCCACGCTCCCCTCGAACATCGCCGTCATCTCCGCGGGGACTCCCGGCAGGGCGGCGACGAGCGCCGCTCCGACGGAGACGAACAGGCCGGGAGCCGACCCCACCGGATTGTCGATGAACCTCGCGCCGCGCGGCCGGTCGGCCTGCCGCTCCTGCTCCGGGCCCAAGGTCCGCCCGCGCGACGCGTACGCCGCGCGGAGCGCGGCGAGGCGTGCGTCGTCCCGCTCGAGCGGGACGCCGGCGGCCCGCGCGAGCGCCTCGCGCGTGCGGTCGTCCTCGGTGGGTCCGAGGCCGCCGGTGGCGACGACGACGTCGCACTCCGAGGCGAGCGCGACGAGCGCCGCCGCGATCGCCCCCTCGTCGTCGGCGACGAGCACGCGGATGCGGACCTCCGCCCCCAGGCGCTCGAGCCGCTCGGCGAGCCAGACGGCGTTCGTGTCGGGACGTCCCGGCCCCAGGAGTTCCGTTCCGACCGCGACGATCGCCGCCTTCACGGCTTCCCGGGAACGCGTACCCCGACGCGCGCGGCGAGATTCGGCGGCGCCACGATCCCGCCCGAGACGATCAGCTTGATCCCCTCCTCGACCGTGATGCCGAGGTCGTGGACGGACGACCCGGGGATCAGCGCGAGCCAGCCCGACGTCGGGTTGGGCGTCGTCGGGAAGAAGACGAAGATCATCTCCCGCTCCGCGTCCACGCCGCATCCCGCCAGCGACGTGGGCGTCTCGTTGGTGACGAACCCCACGGTCCACACCCCCAGCCGCGGGTACTCCGCCACCACGACGCGGGAGAAGCCGCCGGCGCCGCCGACGTTGAAGGCGTCGAGGAGCTGCCGGCTTCCCCCGTAGATGCTCTTCACGAGCGGGATCCGCAGGATCGCCTGCTCGGCCATCTCGAGCAGCCGCTTCCCGACCAGGTTCGCGGCGATCAAGCCGAACAGGTAGACGAGCAGGAAGGTGAGGACGATGCCGATCAGGGGCACCGCCACGCGCAGATACCAGCCGTCCAGCCCCTGGACGCCGGCCGCGCGGAGCACCGCGACGACCGTGGGGGTGACGTTGTCGCTGATGAGGCCGAAGAGCAGGCGCAGCAGCCACAGCGTGATGATCGCGGGGAGCAGGACGAGGATCCCGCGAAGGAGGTTGTGGCGCACGTGCGCCCAAGCGTCACCGATCACGGGCCGTTCTCCCCTCGGCGGCGGCCGAGGGGTGGGAGTGTAGCAGCCGCCGATCCCCTACTTCGGCGAGATCGTCGACGACGCCGTCACGGTGAATCGGCCGAACGGCGTCGCGTCGTCGGTGATCGTGAGCGGGCGGTGGAACTCGATCGTGCGCGAGACGGTCCCCTCGGACGTCGTGTAGTCGACGCGGACGCGGCTGTCGGAGAGCATCGTGATCGTCGGCGCGACGCTGTCGATCCCGGCGTCGGAAACCCGGAACGGCGCCATCCAGCGGGTCTGCAGGAACAGGCTCAGGTAGACCTGCCCGACGCCGGCCTCGTCCCGCCACCAGACCAGGAAGGGGCGGCCGGTGGAATCGAAGTCGATCGCGGGGTCGAGATCGTCGCCCGCCGTCGCCTCGGATTCGACCCAACCGAGCGGAAGCCACGACCGCGTCCCGGCGTCGAACCGGGACCAGGACAGGTCGAAGCCCACGCCGGTGAAGCGGCTCCACACCAGCCACGGCCTCGCCACCCCCACGGTCTGCTCCGCCACGACCGGCCAGAGATCCCCGTTGAGGTCTCCGTCGAGGTTCACGGGGTAGAGGTTCGGCCGGGAGGTGACCTTCGTCCAGATCCGGACGTTCTTCGCGGAGGAGCTCGCGAGGACCACCGTCCGAAGGTAGGCGCCCGACGCGTCGAGCTCCGCGGCCACCTCCGCGGCCGCGGGCGCGAGGGCAGCCGCCGTCACCACCGCCAGGGATCCCATCCAGACGCCGAGCCGTTTCATCGTGACTCCCTCCGGGAGCGCTCCACGTGTCGATCGAAGGCGTCCACCTCGGGGAAGCGCCGCTCGATCCGCGCGCGCAGGTGGCGCAGGCGGCCGAACGCGATCTTCTCGCGGGTGGGGTGTTGCGTTTCTCGCGCCGCCGTCCACCGGTGGAACGCGTTCAGGAACAGGATGTCGTGGTACGGCCCCGCCGGCATCGAAGCCAGGGCATCGGAGTCGTCGAGCAGGCGCGAGGCGCGGTCGTGCCGGCCTCGCGTGAGCCAGGCCTCCGCCTGCCGGGTCAGCGAGAGGGACGCCACGCGACGGAACCCCATCTCCCGGGCGCGCCGATGGGCCTGCTCGAGGGCCGCGATCCCCTCCTCGAACCGGTGCGTCTTCACGAGGCAGCCGCCGAGGTTGGTCCTCACGACCAGGCGCGGTTCCTCCTGCGCCGCTCCGAGCTCCTCGAAGAGCGCGTGCGATCGCTCGTAGTACGCCAGCGCGCGATCGGGGCTCGAGGGCTCGTGCAGGTTGCCGAGCGTGTTGAGGACGGAGGCCTGCGCGGCACGGTCCTCCTCCTCCGTCGCCAGGGCGAGACTCTCGCGGGCCAGAAGCTCCGCGAGGTAGAGGTCGTCGAGCTCGCGGTAGACGAACGAGAGCTGGAGCAACGTGCGGATCCGGGCGCGGCGCGGGATGCGCTCGCGCACCTTGAGGACCTCGCGCAGCTCCCGCTCGGTCATCGCGAGCTTGCCGAGCGATTTCAGGGCGGCCGCCAGGCGCCAGCGGGCCTCCGCGACCCGTTCGGCCGACTCGACGGTGGCGGACTCGGATTCCCCGACGGCGAGCTCCACGGCCCGCTCGAAGGCGGCGAACGCGCCGCCGTGTTCCCCGCGGGCGAACCGCTCCTCCCCGATCCGGAGCGCTTCCTCGTACCCGGCGTCCACCGGCTTGAGCGGCTCGTATTCCTCGAGGTCCAGGACGTCGCTGAACTGCTGGACGGAAACGTTGAAGATCCGTGCGAGCGCCCGGAGCTTCTCGAAGGACGGGAGCGCCTTCCCCTTCTCGAACCGGCTCAACTGGGAGTTGTCGATCGGCTCCCCGAGCGCGGCGGTTTTCTCCTCCACCTTGCGGAGCGTGTAGCCGTACCCTTCTCGCAGCCGGCGCAGGTACTCGCCGAGCCTGGGTGAGGGTCTCGGTTCGTCGCCGCGTTGCGTCTCCCAACTCCCGGTTCGGATCTGCCCCATCGTCCCCCCCGTGCCGACCCGTTAGTCCCCTCGGGCCGGTCGGATGAACGCTGCCTACGCCGCTGCGGACCGGGCGTCAAGGAGATTTCCGGGGTTTCGTTGCCGGGTGCGGACGCCGGGTCCGCGATTGCACGAGCCCCCCCACCCCCGTACACTCCTGCTTTCGGCGTAACACCGAAGTTGCGGAGGTTGCGTTGTCGCGGCTCAAGCTCGTCCGGGGGGTGCCCATGCCCCCGCTCTACGACCGGATCGGGTACGAGACCGCGCTCGAGGCGCTGGCGTTCCGCCGCCTGGCCGACTTCGACGTGGACGGGGCGCGGGCGGCCTTCGGCCGCCTCGTCGACCAGCTCGACCTGGCGCCCGGGAGGGCCAGGGGGCGCGAGGTGGTCCTGCTCCTGCACGACGTCCTTCAGCGCATCCATCGGCGGCTCCACCGTCCCCCCGATGCCGACCCCCAGTACCAGGTGACCCGCGTCGCGATGATCGAGCAGTTCGCGGCCCTCGAAGACCCGGAGGAGGCGCGGCGTGCCTTCCTCCCCACCGTGCACCGCCTGCTCGCCCCGTTGCGCACCCGACCCGCCGCCGCGCATCCCCTCGTCGAAAGGGCGCAGGCCTACATCGAGGACCACTACCAGGGGCGCGTCGGGCTCTCCGCCGTCGCCCGGCAGCTGCACGTCTCGGCGAACTACCTCTCCAGGCTCTTCCGCAAGGAGGCCGGGATGACGCTCACGGCGTACGTGCACCGCGTCCGCCTCGAGCACGCCCGGATGCTCCTCGCCGCCGGCGACCATACGATCTCGGAGATCGCCTACCTCGTCGGCTACCAGACCTACCGGGACTTCTACCGGAACTTCGTGAAGTACGAACGTTCCTCCCCGCGCCAGGCGCGGCGGCGGCTCGCCGATCCGCAGCCCGCTCCCCTGGCGGCGGCCGCCATCCCCGCCGAAGAGGAAGCCCAATGACGCCCAACCGCGCCCTCCCCGCGGTGCTCCTGCTCGCCTTCGCGCTCCCCGTCCTGGCCGAGGATCCCGGCACGGAAGTGCCCGCGTCCGTGCGCGTCGCGGAGATCGTGAAGCTGCGGGGCAAGGGGCCCGCCGCCGCCGAGCCGCTCCGCGCCGCGCTCGCCGATCCGCGCGAGGCGGTCCGGTCCGCCGCGGTCCAGACGATCGCGAACGAGCTCGGCGCCGCCGCCGTCCCCGACCTCCTCGCCAGGCTCGACGACACCGAGGAGTCGGTGGCCGTCAACGCGGCGCTGGCGCTCGTGACGATTCCCGGCGACGACGCCGCCGCCGCGACGCGCGCGGCGTTGACGAACGCGCGGGATCGCGTGCGCTCGCAGACCGCCGCGGCGCTGGGGGACCGGAGGGACGCGCGATTCGTCGCCGAGATCGGCGCGCTCACGGGCGATTCGATCGCCGCCGTGCGCGGGACCGCCGTCTCCGCGCTCCGCGCGATCGGGACGAAGGAGACGTTCCCGTTCCTGATGCAGGCGACCGCCGACGCCAGCGCGCAGACCGCCGCGGACGCCGTCGACGCGCTCGGCGTCCTCCGGGACCCGCGCGCCGCCGAACGGGTGGCTCGCCTGGCCGCGTCCGAATCGCCCCTCGTCCGCGCCGCGGTCGCGAGGACCCTCCCCGTGCTCGGCGGCGTCGGCTCCCACGGGCCGGTCGTGATGGGGCTGATCGGGGACGCGGACGAGACGGTCCGGATGTCGTTGCTTCAGAGCCTGCGCGACCATCCCGCCGCCGACCAGCTCCCGATCCTCGCCAAGGCGGCTTCCGACGCGTCCCCCGCGGTGCGACGCATGCTCGTCGCCGCGGCGCGCCAGAACCCCGCTCCCGCAGCGCTCGATCTGGTCGCGGCCCGGTTGAAGGACGCCGACGTGAAGGTCCGCGCGACCGCCGCCCTCGCCCTCGGGGCGGCCGGGGACAAGGCTCGGTTGAGCGCGGTCCGGTCGGTCGCGAAGGACCCCGACGCCTCCGTGCGGGCGGCGTGCGCCGAGTCGCTCGGCGAGCTGCGCGCCGCCGAGGGGCTCGGAACGCTCGAGTCCCTCGCGAAGGACGCCGACCCGACGGTGCGCTCGCGCGCGGTGAGCGCGGCGGGACGCGTCGGCGGGGAACAGGCGTTCGCCATCGTCGACCTCGGCCTGAAGGACAAGGAGGCGCTCGTGCGGCTCGAGGCCGTGCGCGCGCTCGGCACGCTGGGAGGTGCGCCGGCGCGCCAGCGCCTCGTCGCCGTCGCGAAGAAAGAGCAGATGCCGATCCGGCTCGCCGCGATCCAGACCCTGGGCGCCCTCAAGGACAAGGAAGCCCTTTCCGCCCTGCGCGAGCTCCAGAAGGACCCCGCGGAGGCGGTCCGCAGCGCCGCGCGGCGGGCGATCGAGGCGATCGGGGCGTAGGGCTGCCTGCGACTCCCGGACGGGCCCGGCGCGATTCCTCGCGCCGGGCCCTGTTACAGGCGCAGACGGGTCACGGACACGGCGCGTCGTTCGGACGCGGCGTGCCCGAGCTGCGCGTTCCGAGACCTCCTTCGCCGCAGACGTTCTCCGCGGAGACGAGGTAGTAGTACCCGCGCTCCGGGGGTGTCGAGCCGTCGGTCGCGGTCAGGTCCGCCGAGGCGTTCTCGTAACACGTGTGGTCGTACACGATCGCGCCGGCGCTCGGAATCGTCCCGCGGTAGACGTTGTACGCACCCGCCTGGGAGGTCGCGCTCCACTCGAGGGTCGTCTTCGACGACCAGCCGACGCCGGCGGCATTCCCCGGGATCTCGGTGATCGTCGCGTTGAACGGCTGGCAATCCGCCGTGTCCGGCGTGCCGTCGTTGTCGTTGTCCGCGTCGCAGGCGTCCCCTTCGGCGTCTCCGTCGAAGTTCGCCTGGTCGGGATTCGCCGCGAAGTCGCAGTTGTCGCAGGCGTCGCCCCGGGCGTCGGTGTCGGAGTTGGTCTGGGTCGCGTTCGGGGTCGTCAGGCAGTTGTCGCAGGCGTCGCCGACCGTGTCGGAGTCGCCGTCGGCCTGCCCGACGTTGGAGACCCTGCGGCAGTTGTCGGAGGCGTCCAGGACGGCGTCGCCGTCGTCGTCGGGATCGCAGGCGTCTCCCTGGGTGTCGCCGTTGACGTCCGACTGGTTCCCCTCGAGCAGCTCGAGGCTCGAGAGCGTCTGGTCCCCGTTCTGGTCGCAATAGGCCGTCGAGAGGCCGCAGTTGCCGTTCCTCGTCGAGGCGCAGTTGTCGCAGAGGTTGCCGACGAAATCGGCGTCCGCGTCCAGCTGGTCCGGGTTCGCGGTGTTCGGACAGTTGTCGCAGGTGTTCCCGATGCGATCGTTGTCCGCATCGGACTGCGAGCTGTTCGCGATCGTCTTGCAGTTGTCGTTCACGTCCGGGACGCCGTCGTTGTCGTCGTCGAAGTCGCAGACGTCCCCTTCGCCGTCGCCGTCGAGGTCGGCCTGGCTGGCGTTCACGTCGGCGGGGCAGTTGTCGCAGGTGTCGCCCTTGCCGTCCCCGTCCGCATCCACCTGCGTGGGGTTGTCGACGCCGAAGCAGTTGTCGCAAGCGTCGCCGACGCCGTCCCCGTCCCCGCCGTCCGCCTGGCTCACGTTCGAGACGAGGTCGCAGTTGTCCGACGCGTCCGGGATCCCGTCGGCGTCGTCGTCGGTGTCGCAGACGTCGCCCTGCCCGTCGCCGTCGGTGTTCTTCTGGTCCGCGTTGGCGTTCGCCGGACAGTTGTCGCAGACGTCGCCCTTCCCGTCCGTGTCGCCGTCGGTCTGCGTCGAGTTCGAGATCGACGGGCAGTTGTCGCAGACGTCGCCGCGCGTGTCGCCGTCGCCGTTCGCCTGCCCGGCGTTCGCGACGTTCGGGCAGTTGTCCGAGGCGTCGAGGATGCCGTCGTTGTCGTTGTCGGTATCGCAGGCGTCGCCCGACGCGTCCCCGTCCGCGTTCGCCTGGTCGGTGTTCACCGTCGTGCTGCAGTTGTCGCAGACGTCGCCCACGAGGTCGCCGTCGCCGTCGGCCTGGTTCGCGTTGGCGGTGATGCGGCAGTTGTCGTCGCAGTTGGTGGTCGCGCCGCCGGTGCAGGGATCGTTCACCGCGTCCCCGTCCGAGTCGAGCCGGCCGTCGTTGTCGTCGTCGGTGTCACAGACGTCGCCCAGGCCGTCCGAGTCGCTGTTGGTCTGGTCGAGGTTCGCGCCGGTGCGGCAGTTGTCGTCGCACTGGAAGCGCTGGCCGGTGATGCACGGCTTGTCCGTCGCCGAGCCCGAGACGTCGCCGTCGTCGAAGATCGTGTCGTTGTCGTCGTCGGAGTCGCACGCGTCGCCGATGCCGTCGAGGTCGAAGTCCTCCTGGCCCGCGTTGGAGGCGGCCGGGCAGTTGTCGCAGGCGTCGCCGAGCCCGTCGAGGTCGGTGTCGGTCTGCGCGGCGTTCGCGACCACCGAGCAGTTGTCGCAGACGTCTCCGCGGGCGTCGGCGTCCCCGTCGGCCTGATTCGTGTTCGCCGTGGAGACGCAGTTGTCGCACGGGTCGCCCTTGGTGTCCGCGTCGGCGTCGGCCTGGCTCGCGTTCGAGGCGAGCGGGCAGTTGTCCGAGGCGTCCGCGACGCCGTCGCCGTCGTCGTCGGTGTCACAGGCGTCGCCGGACGCGTCGCCGTCGGTGTTGAGCTGGTTCTGATTCGTCGCCGAGGGGCAGTTGTCGCAGGCGTCGCCGAGCGTGTCGCCGTCGCCGTTGGCCTGGTTGCCGTTCGGCTTGAGCGGACAGTTGTCCGAGACGTCGGGCGCCCCGTCGTTGTCGTCGTCGGGATCGCAGGCGTCCCCCAGGGTGTCGTTGTCGGAGTTCTCCTGGTAGAGATTCGCCGCGTTGGGGCAGTTGTCGCATTCGTCGCCGCGGCTGTCCCCGTCGGCGTCGAGCTGCGTCGGGTTGTTGAGCTGCGGGCAGGTGTCCTTCAGGTTGCGGATGCCGTCTCCGTCGGTATCCACCGGCGAGACCAGGTAGACGGCGCCGGCGCCCGTGCGCGTGCCGCCCGGACCGTCCGCCCCCTGGGCGCCGAGGAGGACGTCCTGGAACCCGTCGCCGTTCATGTCGCCCGCGTTCGCCGCGGAGCCGAGGCCGTCGAGGACGTTGCGCCCGTAGACGGTGAGGTCGGCCGTGCGCGTGAGCCCGTCGATCGTCCGCGGGGGACTCGCCTCTCCCCAGTAGGCGAGCACCTTCCCGGCCGAGGTGCGCGCGTTCGGACCGTTCGCGGTTTCCGCCGCGATGACGAGGTCCTGCCGGCCGTCGCCGTCGATGTCCCCCGCGGCGACCTTGGTCCCGATCCGGTCCCCCGCGGCGGCCCCGAAGGCGGCGGTGACGAGGTTGTACGGGGCGGAGGTCACGTCCTGGAGGGACATCACGGTTCCCGACGCCAGGTTGTTCCGGCCGCGCACCACGCGCACCTCGCCGGAATCGGTACGGATGTCGGTGGGGGCCGGGCCGTCGCCGTTCGGGGTCCCCACGATGAGGTCCCGGCACGCGGCACACGGCTGGCTCGCGTCGTCCCCGAGCTCCCCGGCGGCGAGCGTCTCGCCGGTCTGGTCGCCGGCGTCGATGCCGTCGAGCGCGACCAGGAAGTGCGCCGTGTTCGTCATGTCGCGCGTCGACGGGAGGTTGTTGGCGCCGCGCACGACGTACACCCGGCCCGACTCGGCCTTCCCCCCGGCGGGGAAGCTGATCGCCGAGATCGCCATGTCCTGGAAGGTGTCGCCGTCGAAGTCGAGCGCGGAGACGGCCCAGCCGAAAAAGCTGTCCGACGTCGGTCCGTAGATACTGACCGTGGCGACGTTGTTGGTCGCCAGGTTGTAGGTGGCGGCCGCGCCGCTGCGACCCCGGAGGACGTAGGCGTCGCCGCAGGCGGGGCACTGGTTGTTGCTGCCGTCGCCCCCCGTCGCCCCGCCGAGGATGTCCGCGAAGCCGTCGTGGTTGAAGTCCCCGACGGCCAGCGACCGGCCGAACTGGTCCGACTCGTCGGGGCCGAAGATCGTCACGTCGGCCGCCGTGCGGCTGGCGTCGGCGGTCCTCAGGTCGATCGTCGCGGGCCAGGTGGTGCGCCCGTACAGGACGTACACCTCTCCCGCGTTCGGTTTCAGGTTGTTGGCGCCGTCCGCGAAGCGCGCTCCGATGATCAGGTCCTGGATTCCGTCCCCGTTGAAGTCCCCCGCGCCGAGGCTGTTCCCCGCGGTGTCGCGCGGATCGGCGCCGTAGATCGTCACGTTGGGGGGGGCGGTCCTGAGATCGACGGGCGAGTTCCACGTCTCGCGGCCGAAGACCACGTAGACCTCGCCGCAGGCCGTCCGGGCGTTCGAGGGACCCGACGCGAGGGTGGAGCCGAAGATGAAGTCCGCGACGCCGTCGCCGTTCACGTCTCCCGACGTCAGCGCGATCGAGGCCTGGTCGTCCTGGTCGATGCCGTGCAGCTCGATGTCGCCGAGGACCTGCGCGAAGTCGATCACGGCGAAATCGCACGCGTTCCCCACGCCGTTCCCGTTGGTGTCCTCCTGGCCGGGGTTCGACCGGAACGGACAGTTGTCGACGGTGTCGTCGATCCCGTCGGCGTCGTCGTCCGCATCGCACGCGTCGCCGTCGGCGTCGCCGTCGTTGTTGCGCTGGTCGAGGTTCGCGACGGTCGGGCAGTTGTCGCACGCGTCGCCGAAGGTGTCGGCATCGCCGTCGGCCTGCGTGTTGTTCGCGGCGTTCGGGCAGTTGTCGCAGGCGTTGCCGAAGTTGTCCGCGTCGGCGTTCGCCTGCGTGGAGTTCGACGTCGTCGCGCAGTTGTCGGAGGCGTCGGCGACCGTGTCCCCGTCGTCGTCCGCGTCGCAGACGTCCCCGACGCCGTCGAGGTCGATGTCGGACTGATTCGCGTTCGCGGTCGAGACGCAGTTGTCGCAGGCGTCGCCGCGCCCGTCCAGGTCGCCGTCCGCCTGCGTGTTGTTCGCGGCGGCCGGGCAGTTGTCGCAGGCGTTCCCGTAATTGTCCCCGTCGGAGTTCGCCTGGTCGGCGTTCGCGAGGGCCGAGCAGTTGTCGCAGGAGTCGCCGCGGCCGTCGAGGTCCCCGTCGGTCTGGCTGGCGTTCGAGACCGAGACGCAGTTGTCGCAGAGATCACCGTCGCCGTCCCCGTCGGCGTCGGCCTGGGTCGCGTTCTGGACGCCGAGGCAGTTGTCGCAGGCGTCGCCGTCGCCGTCGAGGTCGCCGTCTTCCTGACCGTTGTTGACGACGGAGATGCAGTTGTCGCAGGAGTTCCCGCGCGTGTCGCCGTCGGTGTTGGCCTGGTCGGGGTTGTCGATCGTCGGGCAGTTGTCGGCCGCGTCGAGGTCGCCGTCGTTGTCGTCGTCGGTGTCGCAGGCGTCCCCCTGGCCGTCGCGGTCGAGGTCGGCCTGGTTGGCGTTGGTCGCCGAGGGGCAGTTGTCGCAGGCGTCGCCGAGGGTGTCGCCGTCGCCGTTGGCCTGCGAGGCGTTGGAGGTGAGCGGGCAGTTGTCCGCGCCGTCCAGGAAGCCGTCGCCGTCGTCGTCGTTGTCGCAGGCGTTCCCCTGCGCGTCGGCGTCGGTGTTGAGCTGGTCGGGGTTCGCGACCGCCGAACAGTTGTCGCAGCTGTTCCCCACGCCGTCCGTGTCGGCGTCGAACTGGTTGATGTTCACGGTCGTCGGGCAGTTGTCCGCGATGTTCCGTCGGCCGTCGAAGTCGGTGTCGACGGACGAGACGATCCAGAGCTCGCCGGCGTCGGGGCGCTGGTTGTCGAGGATCGGACCGAGCCCGTCGTCGGGGCCGTCGGCCTCCGCCGCGCCGATCGCGATCTCGCGAACTCCGTCGCCGTTCACGTCGCCGGTGGCGAGGGTCTGGCCGATCGAGTCGAGCACGTCGCGACCGTGGATCAGGGCGTCGACGTTTCCGGTGGCGAAGTCGTTGAGGTCGTAGGAGAGAGGGAACGGGTCGAGGACCTTGTCCTGCCCGTTGAGGACGTACACCTCTCCCGAGAGGGTGCGCGCAGGGACGAGGGAATCGGGGCCGTCGGCCCCGGGAGCTCCCGCGACGAGGTCGTCGAGGAAGCGGTCGACGTTGCACGAGCAACCCGGATCGAAGTAGGTGTCCTTCCCGCTGACGTTGCCGAGGACGACGCGGTCGCCGAACTGGTCGCCCGCGTCCGCGCCGTAGATCGGGATGCTGCTCCCGGCGGTGGCGAGGTCGATCTCGAGCGCGAGGGACGCGGAGCCGAAGACGAGATCGACCCTCCCCGCCGAGGAGCGCGAATACGACGGGCCGGGGCCGTCGGCGAGGGGCGAGCCGATCGCCAGGTCCGCGAAGGTGTCGCCGTCGAGGTTCCCCGCGGCGAGCATGAGGCCGGCGCCGTCTCCGGCGCGTACGCCGTAGATCCGCACCGGGTTCGAGTTCGCCAGGTTGATCTCGTTGGGAAGGGTCGCCGAGCCGTAGACGATCGCGATCTCGCCGGCGTCGAGGCGGCTTCCCGGGGCGGTCCCCGGTCCGTCGCCGGTCGGCGCGCCGAGGGCGATGTCCGGGATGAGGTCGCCGTTGAAGTCGCCCACCGCCAGGCCGCGGCCGTAGGCGTCGAGCGCGTCGATCCCGTAGATCCGCACGTTGGGGAGCTGCTGGGTCAGGGCGAGATCGCGCGTTCCGGCGGTGAACGGTCCGTAGAGGACGACCACGTCGCCGCAGTCGAGCTTCGCGTTGTTGTTTCCGTCCGCCGAGGGCGCACCGATCACGAGGTCGGGATAGGTGTCGTTGTTGACGTCGCCGACCCCGAGGGTACGGCCGAGCTGGTCCCCCGGATCGGCGCCGAAGATCGTGATGTCGGCCTTCGTGGTGGAGGAGTCCGCCGAGAGCAGGTCGATCGAGGCCGGCCACGACGTGCGTCCGAAGAGGACGTAGACCTCGCCCGCTCCCGAGCGGAGGTTTCCGGGTCCGTCTCCGCCGCTGACCCCGAGGATCAGGTCCTGCAGGCCGTCGCCGTTGAGGTCGGCCGCCGCCATCGCCCGCGCCAGCTGGTCGGTTCCGCTCACGCCGTAGATCACGACCGCCGCCGGGGCGGTCGAGAGGTCGATCGTGGTCGGCCACGACTTCGAGCCGAAGCGGATCGACACCTCCCCGACCCCGTCCCCGCGCTCGTCGTTGGGACCGCGCCCGCCTCTCGCGGCGCTGATCACGTCCGCCAGGCCGTCCCCGTTGACGTCGGCGAACAGGACCTCGTGGCCGTACGCGTCGCCGTCGGAGATCCCCCACAGGACCGGACTCTGGTCGTCCCCCTGCAGGTCCACCGTGAGATCGGCCCATTGGGCCCGCGCGGTCGCGAAGGGAAGGAGGATCGCGGTCGCCGCGATCCCGATCGCGGCGAGGAGTCTCCGCTCGAGCGTCATGCCACCCCCAACAAGGCCGCCCGAGGGATACACCCCGGCCAGCGCGGTCTCGGACCCCCCCGAGCCGAAGCCACCTATATACGGCGCACCCGCCGGTGTGGGGTGGATTTCGGAGCCGCGGTCCGCCGCGAGCCTTCAACTCCGTAATCCGGCGGTATATTGCGCGCCCCCATGAGAGCGTTTTCCGCCCCGTTCGCCCTGCTCCTCCTGGCCACGGGGTGCGCCGCCTCCCGCCGGGACGCCGTGCCCCCCGTGCCGCGGTTCGAGGGGGACCTCGAGGCGCGGCTGGCCTCCGCCTCCCCCGGCCAACGCTTCACCGTGCTGGTCGACGTGCGCGACGGCCTCGATCCGCTCGCGCTGCGCGACCGGCTACGGCGCGAGGGGTTGCCCAAGGCGCAGCGTCGGGCCCGGGTGATCGCGGCCCTCGAGCGCGATGCCCAGGCGCGTCAGGCGCCCCTGCTCGAGGCGATCGAGCGCGCGATCGGCGAGGGCTCGCTCGATTACGCACGTTCGGTGGCCGTCGTGAATCGCCTGGTCGTCGAGGGCTCCGCCGCCGGGATCCTCGCGCTCGCCCGTCGCCCCGAGGTCGCGGTCGTCCGCCCCGACTGGACCAGCCGTCCCGCCGGGACCGCCCTCGAGCCCTCCTTCACCCCGGACGGCTCCACCCTCCCGGAGCGGTTCGTGAGCTGGGCGATCCCGTCGATGCGCGCCGACGCGTTGTGGGCGCGGGGCCTTACGGGATCGGGGGTACTCGTCGCGTCGATCGACACGGGGGTGTACGGGGCGCACGAGCAGCTGGCCGGCCGGAACGCCCCGGAACCTCGGGGGTGGTACGACCCCGTCGAGGGATCCGCCGAGCCCCGCGATCCGCACGGGCACGGCACCGGCGTGCTCTCCGTCGCGGTCGGGGGGAACGTCGACGGACGGGTGCTCGGCGTCGCCCCGGAGGCGACGTGGGCCTCCGCGCTGGGCAACTGGCGGAACTACTACTCGCGTTCGCGGATGACCCTCGCGGCGGACTGGATCCTCCGCACGGCCCGTCCCGACGTCTTGATCAACGCGTGGTCGCACGACGAGGGACGGTGCACCGATTTCGACCTCCCGTTCGTTCGTGCGTGGGAAGCGGCCGAGATCTTCGTGGCCTTCCCGACCGGCAACGCCGGGCCCGCTCCGGGCTCGGGGGAGAGCCCGGCGCAGCTGGCGGGGATCTTCGCCGTCGCCGGGATCGATCCGGCGGGAGGTCCGAGCGCCACCTCGTCGCGCGGGCCCAGCGCCTGCGGCTCGACGAGGTTCCCCGCCGTCGCCGCGCCGGGCGCTGGCCTTCCCCACGCCCATCCCTTCACACCGCGCAGCTACCTAGCCGGCCAGGGCACCTCCTTCTCCGTCGGGCTCGCGGGAGGCGGCGCGGCGCTCCTGCTGCAGGCGCACCCGGAGGCGACCCCGGAGGAGATCGCGCGCGCGCTCGTCGCCGGTGCGCGCGACGTCGCCCCGCCCGGGGTGGACGACGCGACCGGCGCCGGCGCGATCGACCTGCCCCTGGCCCTCGAGGCGCTCGAGAGTCGCCGGTGAGCCGGACCCGTCCGCTTCTCGTCGCCGCGCTCGCCCTTTTCGCGTGGGCGTGCGCGTCCCCGGAGCCGCGAAGCGTCGTCGTCGTGACGCTCGACACCTTCCGGGCGGACCGCATGGGAGCCTACGGCAATCGCGACGGCCTGACGCCGGCGCTCGACGCCTTCGCCGAGGCGTCGGTCGTCTTCGAGGCGGCCTCCGCCCCGACCCCGATCACCCTCCCGTCGCACACGTCGCTGTTCACCGGCCGCTACCCGACCGCGCACGGCGTCCGGAACAACGGCACCTTCGTCGTCCCCGCCGGCGAGACGACCCTCGCGGAGATCCTCAAGGAGCGCGGCTTCCGCACCGGCGCGGTCGTCGCGTCGTTCCCGCTCCAGAGCCGCTACGGTCTCGCGCAGGGGTTCGACCTCTACGACGAGGAGTTCCCGGAGGGAAGCCCGAACGCCGACGGCAGCGTCCCCGTCTTCTTCCAGGAGCGCGACGCCCGCGCGGTGACCGATCGGGCGCTTCAGGTCTGGGGAAAACTCGGGGACTCCCGCCGCCTCTTGTGGGTCCACTACTTCGACGCCCACGCCCCCTACGCCGCTCCCGAGCCGTTCGCCTCGCGCCACGCGAAGGCGCCGTACGACGGCGAGATCGCCTGGCTCGACGGCCAGGTGGGACGCCTGCTGGCGCGGGTGCGCGAGGACGATCCGAACGCGATCGTGGTGATCGCGGCCGACCACGGGGAGAGCCTGGGGGAGCACGGGGAGAAAACGCACGGCGTCTTCGTCTACGAATCGACGATCCACGTTCCGTTCGTCCTGCGGGCCCCGGGGCTCGACGCGAGGCGGGTGGCGGAGCCGGTGAGCCTCGTCGACGTGCTCCCGACGGTGCTGGGCCGGCTCGGGATCCCGGTCCCCGCCGGGGTGGAGGGGGCGGACCTCGGCGCCACGGTGCTCGCGGGCAAGGCCGCCGCGCGGCCGATCTACGCCGAATCGTGGCTCCCCAAGCTCCAGTTCCGCTTCTCCGAGCTGACGGCCCTGCGGCGGGGCTCGTTGAAGCGGATCGACGCCCCCGCCCCGGAGCTGTACGACCTCGCCCAGGACCCGCGCGAGGAGCGGAATCTCGAGGGCGGTCACCCCGACGGCGAGGCGATGGCCGAGGCGCTCGCCGCCTTCCGGGCGGCCGAGGACCCGCAGGCCTCCGAGCGCGCCGCCGGGGGGCTCTCCGCGGAGGACGAGGCGAAGCTGCGCAGCCTCGGGTACACCTCGGCCGGATCGCTCCGGTCCAACCCCGGCGAGGGACGCGGCCGCGACCCGAAGGCGATGACCGACTACCTCCAGCGCTACGACCGCGCGGTGGGGTTGGCCTCCGCGGGACGACAGCCGGAGGCGATCCCGCTCCTGCGCGCGCTCGTCCCGGAGGCCCCCGAGAACTTCATGGTCCGCTACCAGCTCGGCACGGCGCTCCTCACCGCGGGGAACGTGGCGGAAGCGGCCGCGGAGTTCGCGGAGGTGATCCGCGTCGCACCGGAGTTCGCCAACGGCTACCTGCTCGCGGCGACCGCGGAAGGTCGCCTGGGGCGCGTCGACGACGCCGCGCGCCACTACGAGGCCGCGATCGCGCTCGCCCCGGACCTCGTCGAGCCGCGGGTCGCGCTGGGCCGATTGCTCGAATCCGTCGGGCGTTTCGAGGCCGCGGCGGAGGCCTACCTCGCGGCGGCGAAGGCGGCGCCGCAGGACGCGGAGCCGTCCCGCCGGCTGCTCGAGCTGCGCCAGGGGCGAGGCGAGGGCGCGCGCGGGATCGGGGACCTCGCGGCGCTCGCCGCCTCGCTCCCCCGCGCGGCCGGGATCTGGTCGGTCGTCGGGCAGGCGCGCCGCCGGGCCGGCGACCTCGAGGGGGCGCGGGCCGCTTCCGAGCGCGCGAGCGCGGCGGACCCGTTCCTCGCCGAGGCGATGCTCCTGCGGGGCGAGCTGTCGCTCGAGGCGCGCGACCCGGCCGGGGCGCTGGAAACCTTCGACGCGGTGCTCGCGCGCCGCGCCGACCGCGCCGACGCGATGCTCGGCCGCGCGAAGGCGCTGCTCGCCCTCGGCCGGGCCGTCGAAGCCGAGGCCACGCTCGCCGAGATCTCCCGGCGCTACCCGCGCCTTTCGGACGGGATCACGCTGCGCGGCCGGTTCCTCGAGCAGACCGGCGAGCGCGCGGCCGCGGCGCAGGCGTATCGTGAAGCGTTGCGCGTGAACCCCGGGGACGTGGCCGCGCGGGAGGGGCTGCGGCGCCTCTCCCGTTGATCCGGAGGCGAGCACCTTGAACGGCACGACGCTCACGCAGCTGATTCCGGTCCTTCAGGTCGCGGTCGGACCCGTCATCCTGATCTCCGGCGTGGGCCTGCTCCTGCTGAGCATGACGAACCGCCTCGGCCGGGTCGTCGACCGCGCGCGCGCGCTCGGCCGCGAGCTGCGCACCGCCGAGGCCGCCGACCGCGCGACCCTGCTGACGCAGCTCGCCATCCTCGACCGCCGGTCGGGGCTGCTGAACCTCGCGATCACCTGCGTCTCGCTGAGCGTGTTGCTCGCGGCGGTGCTCGTCGCCATCCTGTTCGCCTTCGCGTTCGCCGGGATCGAGAGCGCCGCGCTCGTGGTCGTCGTCTTCACGGGTTGCCTCGGATCCCTGATCGTCGGTCTCGCGGTGTTCCTGCGCGACGTGAATCTCTCCCTCGACGCGTTGCGCCACGAGATCGCGCGCGACCGCGAGGCGGCCGGGCGGGCGTGATGCTCGCGCTCTTGCTCGGCGTCTCGATCGTCCTCTCGGACGGTCGCGTCCTCGAGGGGAGCGACCTGCGTCGCCAGGGGGCGAGCTACCAGCTCACGCTCGCCTCGGGCGAGGTCGTATCCCTTCCCGAAGGCCTCGTCCGCGAGATCCGGCTGACCGACGACGGGCCGAAGCCGGC
The DNA here is from genome assembly GCA_036376135.1 of Candidatus Polarisedimenticolaceae bacterium. NCBI lineage: Bacteria > Pseudomonadati > Acidobacteriota > Candidatus Polarisedimenticolia > Candidatus Polarisedimenticolales > Candidatus Polarisedimenticolaceae > Candidatus Polarisedimenticolaceae bacterium. The sequence continues at coordinate 46,144 of DASVAW010000137.1, forward strand.
GCCGACCGCGATCCGCCCCGCCGCTCCCGAGACCCTCGCCGGGGACGCCGATTCCCGACGCCCGCCGTCGTCGCAAACGCTGCGCCGCGCCCTCGGCCCCCCGGCGACGTTCGTCGAGCCGAAGGTCGATCCGTCGTGGCAGCCGGCCCCCGCCGTCGATCCCGAGCGCGACGTGCTCGCCCCGCAACGGTCGTCGTTCATGCCGAGCCTCATCGACCCGAACTGGACGCCGGAGTCCGCCTTCGACGCGGGGATCGACGTGCTCGCGTCGAGCCGGGCCCGGTTCACCCCCGCGCGCGTCGAGCCGTCATGGAAGGCCCGCGACGGATTCGGGGACGCGCCGGCCTCCCCCGTCTCGAAGGAGCGGTTCTTCAGCGCGGCGCAGGCGGCGCCGATCCCCGAGGCGGACTTCGCTCCCGACCGCTGCGCGGCGACCCTACTCCCGGGAGAGACCGCCCTCGCCGAGCCGCGGGCGGCGCGGGAGGACGAGCCCGCGCTCGAGCCGCTGCGCCTTTCGCTCTGGCGCGCCGAGCGCGAGTCGGACGGGCGCCGCGTGCGGATCGTCTTCGCCGCGGACGGCGACGCCTGCCGTCCGCTGGGCGGCGACCTCGGCGGCGACAAGTCCGCCGAGCGCGCCCTCGCGGCGTGGGTCGCGGCGGTGGGCGCCCGGCGCCCGCTCCCCGCGACCCGCGACGCCAAGCTCGCGCTGGCGCTGGCGCTCGTGACGCTCACCGAGCCCGACGCGAGCGGCGCGCGCGACGCGTCGCTGAAGCTGCTCACCGACCGCGACGCGCTCGCGACCGACTCCCGCCAGGTCCCCCTGCGCTGCGCGTCGACCCCGCCCGAGCGCAACCGCGCGGCCCGCGCCGCGCTCGATGCGTTCCGGCCGCCGCACGTGGCCGGAAAACCCGGCGCCGAGCTCGCGACGTTTTTCACGTGGAGCCCCGCGCGCGGCGTGGTGCGCCGCCACGCGGTGACGCTGCCGTCGGACGGCGTCCCGCAGGTCGTGACCGAGATCGTCGCCGAGCACGTCGGCGCCCACGACGACGACCGACCCGCGGGGTCGCCGGCGCTGCGCGCGACGACGCCGGAGACCCTGGCCCCGAAGCCCGCCCGCTAGGGCATGCCGAGGTACCCCTCGGCCTCCATCCAGTCGGCGACCCGATCGGCCGCCCCCGCCGGATCGTCGTCGGAGACGTCGAGGTCCAGGCGCGGCAGGCGGCTCCGCCCGCAGGCCTCGCGGAACAGCTCCTGCTCGCGGATGAAGCGCCCGAGGTCGTCGTACTGGCCGGGGTTCCCGGAGACCTTGAGGCGCTCCTCCCGCGCCGCGGCGAACGAGTCCGGCGAGCGGCTGCAGTGGACGACGACGAAGCGCAGCGGGAGGAGGCGGTCCTCCAGCCACGCGAAGTCGTAGAGCTTCCCGCGCTCCTGCAGCTGGTGGACCTGGGTCGAGATGTGGAACCGGTCCACGATCCACGAGTAATAGGGCATCAGCTCGAACAGGCGGGCCCAGGTCGCGAAGGTCTCCATCGCGCGGGCTTCCTCCTCGGGTGCGAAGTTGAGCAGTCCCCGCCCCCACGGGAAGTTCGTGAACGCGCACCACTCCCCGGAGATCAGCGGCGAGTGATAACGGTACTTCCGGGGCCCGACGATGCGCGGATGCTCGTTGAGCGCGAACGCGAGGTCGGTCTTGTGGGTGAGGCGCGTGCCTTCGAGGATGACCTTCGGGGTCAGCTTGGGGGGCTTCATCGGCGCGACACGACGTCCGGAGGCTTCGAATCGAAGTTTGGTAGCGGGGGCAGGATTTGAACCTGCGACCTTTGGGTTATGAGCCCAACGAGCTACCGGACTGCTCCACCCCGCGTCAAGGTTCGTTCGAAGCGCGCGGCACTATAGCAGATCGACCCGACTCATCAAGGCCGGGACCGGTGCCGCCGCGCGTCACCACGACGATCTCGCCGGGCTTGGCGTAGCCGAGTTTCTCGCGCGCGATCCGCTCGATCGCGCGTGGGTCGCGCTTGAGGCGTTCGACCTCCGCGCGAAGCGCCGACACGCGCTGCTGCTGCTCCTCGAAGTCCCCCTCGAGCGCGGCGAGCTCGGCCCGTTGCGCGCGGACGTCGATCCAGCCCCGCTCGCCGAAGATCGCGGTCAGGACCCCGGTGACGAAGACGACGGCGAGCGCCGCGACGTAGACGTTCCGGCGGCGGCGGCGGCGGCGGGCCGCCTCGGGGGTCGGATCCCCCGGACGCTCGTACTCCCCCGCCGCGACGGCGTCGGAGGATTCGGGGCCGAGCGGGCGCGCGTCGGTCGCGCGGCCGTCCGGCCGGAGCGTCAGGTCCGGCGAAGGCACGGGCCTGCCCGGGTCGAACAACCCGCGTTGGGAAGAGCCGCCCTTCCCGCCCCGCCGGAAGCGGAGGATCTTCGCCACTTACCGCCTGCGGCCGTGACGCGGGAACGCGCCCCAGCCGGTGTACCGCGCCTCGTCGCCGAGCTCGGACTCGATGCGCAGCAGCTGGTTGTATTTCGCCGTGCGCTCCCCGCGGGCGGGGGCGCCGGTCTTGATCTGGCCGAGGTTCAACGCGACCGCGAGGTCGGCGATGATCGCGTCCTCGGTCTCGCCGGAGCGGTGCGACGCGATGCAGGTGTATCCCGCCCGGTGCGCCATCTGGATGCAGTCGAGGGTCTCGGTGACGGTCCCGATCTGGTTGAGCTTGATGAGGACGCTGTTGGCGATCCCCTCGCGGATCCCCTTCGCCACGATCGCGGGGTTCGTCACGAAGACGTCGTCGCCGACGAGCTGCACGGAATCGCCCAGCGCCTTCGTCAGCGCGGCCCAGCCCTCCCAGTCTCCCTCCGCCATCCCGTCCTCGATCGACACGATCGGGTAGGCCTTGCACCAGGCCTGGTACATCGCGACCATCTCGGCCGAGGACTTCCTAGGCTTCTTCTCGGCCGCGAGGGTGTAGATCCCCTTGTCGAAGAACTCCGAGGCCGCCACGTCGAGGGCGAGCGCGACCTCCTTCCCCGGCTTGTATCCGGCCTTGGCGATCCCGTCGACGAGCGCCGCGAGAGCCTGTTCGTTGTTCTCGAGGTTCGGCGCGAAGCCCCCCTCGTCGCCGACTCCGGTCGCCAGCCCCTTCTTCTTCAGCACTCCCTTGAGCGCGTGGTAACACTCGGCGCCGCAGCGAAGCGCCTCCGCGAAGGAGTCGAATCCGAGGGGCACGATCATGAACTCCTGCACGTCGACGTTGTTGTCCGCGTGCGCCCCGCCGTTGAGGACGTTCATGAGGGGGACCGGGAGGTCCTTCGCGTTGGTGCCGCCGAGGTAGCGGTACAGCGGCAGCCCCGTCTCCGCCGCCCCGGCGCGGGCGAGCGCCATCGACACCGCGAGGATCGCGTTCGCGCCGAGCTTCTCCTTGTTGTCCGTGCCGTCGAGCTCGACCATCGCGTTGTCGAGGAACACCTGGTCGAGCGCGCTCATCCCCACGATCCCCGGGGCGATCGTGCGCTCGACGTGCGCGACGGCCTTCAGGACGCCCTTCCCGCCGTAGCGTTTCGCGTCCTTGTCCCGCAGTTCGAGCGCCTCGCGCGAGCCGGTCGAGGCCCCCGAGGGAACCGCCGCGCGGCCGGACGCCCCGCTCTCGAGCACGACGTCCACCTCGACCGTCGGGTTCCCGCGCGAGTCGAGGACCTCCCGCGCGACCACATCCTGGATCCGTCCCTGAACGCTCACGCGAATCTCCTTGAAGCAGGGCCGGGGCGACTATACTTCAGCCCCGAGGCGACGCTCAAGGCAACTCGAACAAAACCCCGGGGTTAGGTCCCCGCCGAGGTGGCGATGGAGAGGGTCGGAAACGCGGTCGTCGTGGTGCTGTCGACCGCCCCGGACGTGGCGACGGCCCAAAGGCTCGCAAACGCCCTCGTCGAGCGGCGGCTGGCCGCGTGCGTCCAGGTGATTCCCGGGATCCTCTCGACCTACCGGTGGAAGGGCGACGTGCAGCGCGACGACGAGGTCCTGCTCCTCGTCAAGACGACGCGGGCGGGGGCCGAGGCGGTGCAAGGCGCGATCGCGCAGCTCCACCCGTACGAGGTCCCCGAAGTCGTCGTGCTCCCGGTCGAAGGGGGCGGCGATGCCTACCTGCGCTGGGTCGCGGAGAACGTCGGCGGCTAGAGCGCCTTCAGCGCCTGCCCGAGGTCCTTCCTGAGGTCCTCGACGTCCTCGAGCCCGACGCTGATGCGCACGAGGCCGTCGGTCACTCCGATCCTCCTCCGCTGCGCCTTCGGCACCGAGCCGTGGGTCATCGAGGCCGGGTGCGAGATCAGCGTCTCGACCCCGCCGAGGCTCTCCGCCAGGGCGCACAGCTCGACCTTCTTGAGGAACCGCTTCGCGCGGGCGAGCGACCCGAGATCGAACGAGATCATGCCGCCGAACCCCGACATCTGACGGCGCGCGAGGGCGTGCTGCGGGTGGCTCTTGAGCCCCGGATAGATCACCCGGACGATCCCCCGCTTCGCATCGAGCCAGCGCGCGAGCTCCCCGGCGGTGCGCGCGTGGCGCTCCATCCGCACCGGAAGCGTCTTGATGCCGCGCAGGATCAGGAACGACTCCATCGGCGAGAGGATCGAGCCGATGGTCTTCTGCAGCCACGCCATCCGGTCGGCATCCTCGCGCCGCGTGAGCACGGCGACCCCGCCCAGGCTGTCGCTGTGACCGTTGAGGTACTTCGTCGTCGAGTGGATCACGATGTCCGCGCCGAGGGCGATCGGCTGCTGGAAGTAGGGGCTCATGAAGGTGTTGTCGACGACGAAGCGGAGCTTTCGCGCCTTCGCGATCTTCGCCGCGCCGGCGAGGTCGGTGAGCCCGAGCACCGGGTTCGTCGGCGTCTCGACGAACAGCATCCGCGTCGAGGGCTTGATCGCCCCTTCGATCGCGGCGAGGTCGGAGGTGTCGACCCAGGAGAAGTCGAGGCCGAACTGCCGGAGCAGCCCCTCGAACAGGCGGTAGGTCCCGCCGTAGACGTTGCGCGAGACGACCACGTGATCCCCGGACTCGAGCAGCGACAACACCGCGTGCGTCGCCGCGACCCCCGAAGCGAAGCAGCGCGCTTCCAGCCCCCCCTCGAGGGCGGCGAGGTTGCGCTCGAGGGCGGAGCGCGTCGGGTTGATCACGCGGCCGTAGTCGTACGGCCACCCCTCGCCGAGGCCGGGCTGCCGGTAGGTCGAGGTGAAGTAGACCGGCTGCATCACCGCGCCGGTCGTCGGGTCGGGGATCTGTCCGGCGTGGATCGCCTGGGTCGCGAAGCCGGGTTTGCCGCGTCTCGGGGGTGCCATGGATCGTCTCCTCCCGGAAGCCCCGGACGTTAGCACGCGCTCCATGGTGGTGCGGAGCGTGTTGCCGGGAGGCGACCGGCGGCGGACGCGAGGCGGACGCCCGCGGACTCCCAAGCGGACGCCTCGCCCGATTTCAAGGCTCTTTTCGCGGGCACGCCGGGTGCTTGCCTCGACCCCATGCGCTGGCCGATTCACAGGGTCGAGAAACAACGCCGCTTCGTGCCGCGGTTCTGCCCGCGGAAGGACTGCGCGCAGCACACGCTCCGCGAGGGGGAGACCTTTCGGTTCCAATACCACGGCTCGTACCGCCGCCGGGACGGCCGACGCGTCCCCCGCTACCGCTGCCTCGCCTGCGGGAGGACCTCGAGCAAGCAGGCCTTCGCCCTCTCGTACTTCCTGAAGCGACCGGAGCTCCTCGTTCCGATCTTCGCCGGGCTCCAGGCCGGCTCGTGCCATCGTCAGCTCGCGCGGTCGCTCGGCTGCGCCCCCTCGACCGTCACGCGACAGAGCGCAAGGCTCGGTCGTCACGCGCTCCTCCTCACCGCAAGCGCGCTCTCGGAATTGGGAGAGCTGAGCGAAGAGCTCGTCGCCGATCACTTCGAGACCTTCGTCGGAACCCAGGACTACCCCGTCGGAGTCGCCACCGTGGTCGGCAAGCAGTCCTGGTTCATCTACGCCCTCGACCCTGCGCCTCACGCTCGAGCCGGCACACGAACGCCCTTCCAGGAAGCCAAGCGACGTGCGCGGCCCCCGCAGCCGACGCGAGGCGGGTATGTCGGCTCGATGATCCGCATTCTCGATGCGTTGCTTCATTTCTTCCCGGACAAACGCTCGCTCTCGCTTCGCACCGACGGCCACGCGAGTTACCGACAGGTCGTGTCCAGCACGAAGTTCCGGAGCCGGGTCCGGCACGCCGCGTTCCCGAATCCGAAGCGAGGGCCCAAGGGCTCGCCGCGCAGCGCCTCGGCCATCGTCCGCGACCGCGCGATGTTCCCGGTCGACGCGCTCCACGGGCTGTTGCGCCACTCCGAGAGCCATCACCGGCGGGAGACGATCGCCTTCGGGCGTCGGACCAACGCGATCCTCGAGCGGCTGTACCTCGCCATCGCCTGGCGCAATTTCGTGAAGGGGGTCTCGGAGCGCCGACCCGATCCGACGACCCCCGCGATGCGGCTGGGATTGACGACCGAGCCGTGGACCTGGGCGCGCGTCCTGGCGCGACGGCTGTTCCCCGGCCGGGTCCGCGTCCCCGCGAGTTGGCTCGAGGTCTACCGCCGCGCCTGGATCACGCCGGGCATCCCGAACGCCGCGCACAAACTGGGGTTGGCGTACTGACCAAGCCGGTCGCGCCACCGCGTTGCGCGTGGACGCGACCGGAATGGCCGAAGAGCGGGGGCGTGGGCCCGGCTTCCAACACGCTCCGCACCACCATGCACGCGCTCAGGACTTGCCGCCCTGGTTCCCCTTGCCCTTGTTCTTGTCCTTCTTGCCCTGGCCTTGACCCTTCTGGGACTTGGCCTGATCGCCGCCCGAGCCGCCCTTGCCGTGCCGCTTCTTGTATTCGCCCGTCATCACGGAGCGCACGTCGCGGCCCGAGGAGCGCCACTGCATCGCCGTCTCGACCGGAACGCCGTAGTACTCGTGCGCCATGCGGACCGCGACGAGATTGCGCACGTCGGCGTCCTTCAGCACGATCGCGTGGCGGGGATCCTGCTTGTGTTTCTTCCAGTAGCCGTAGGCCTTCCCGTAAGGAGGGCCCGGGTCGCGCTGCACCGGAACGAAGAAGACGTCGGGCTGGACGTTGCAGCGGTTGGAGATCTCGAACCACCCGAGCCCCTGCCTGCGAAGCCCGAAGTAGAACTCGGGGCCCTTGCCGCAGTAGCGGTCGAGGTAGAGGGCGACGGAGAGATCGTCGGGGTTCGGGTAATACCGCCGACCCCAGTCCTCGATCACGCGCACGTCGCGGTCGAAGTACCGGGAGGAGATCGAGAAGAAGAGATTGGCGTCGTCGCCGACCGGGACGTTCGCGCCGAAGCTCACGTCGAGTCCCGCCCGGGCCGGAGCCGCGACGAGCGCGACGACGAAAATCGTAACCACGAGGAGTCGTTTCATGGAGTGGCCTCCTGCCCGGCCAAATCTAAACCGATCCCGCGACGGGGCAAGTTGGTAGCCTTGCCGCATGCGCATCCTCGCCGTCGGGGGCTTCGGTTCCGGATCCGGAAAAACCACGCTCGTCGCGCTTCTGCTCGCGCGGCTTCCCGGATGGGGGGCCCTGAAAACTTCTCCGGGAAAACACGGCCGGCCGCCGACCGGTCCCTGGACGCTCGAGACCGACGCCAGGGCCCTCCGCGCCGCGGGATCGGACACGGCGCGCATGATCGACGCGGGGGCCGCCCGCGTCGCGTGGCTGCGCAGTGCCGGAACACCCCCCCAGGATGCGCTCGACGCGGTGCGGAGGTGGAGCGCCGGCCTTCCCGGTCTCGTCGTCGAGGGTCTCAGGGCGGCCGAGGCGCTCGGAGCCGACCGGCTCTACCTCGTCGCGCGCGCCGGGTCGCGCGACCTGAAGCCCGCCGCGGTCGAGGCCGCGTCCCGCGCCGACGCGATCGTGGTGAACGGGACGGCCCCGCCCGCGGGACTCCCCTCCGGGCGAATCGTCGTCGCCGACCTCGCGAAGATACCCGGCCCCTCGCTCGAGGCCCTCCTCGAGGAGATCAGTGCGTGGTCTCGAAAGTGATCCGGAACGCCGAAGCGGTCGACAGGTGCTGGCGCACGTCGTCGAATCCGATGCTGTAGACCATCTGGCGACCGGCGCGCAGCGGGATGAGCTTCGTCCCCCCCGTGCCCGCGCCGACGAGGTTTCCCTCGCCGTCGACGACGGCGAGCGCGATCCCGATCTTCACCGATGCCTCGCCGAGGTTGGAGACCGTCACCTTCGCCTTGGGTTGCTCGAACAGCGGCGTCGGCTTGTCCCCCTGCGGCTCGGGAAGGACGAACTCGATCGAGTCGAACTTCGCCCCGTCACCCAGCTCGATGCCGACCTGCAACGGCTTGTTGGCCTTGAACTCGTAGCTCTTCGAGACGAAGCCGTCGGCACGCGCCGTCGAGGCGAGCGCGAGCACGGCGGCGAGGATCGTTCCCTTCTTCATGGTGCTACTCCCGGGGGCGGCGCCAGGATCCCGAGCGCCCTCCGCTTTTCTCGAGGAGGCAGACCTCCTCGACGGTGATGCCGCGGTCCGCGGCCTTGGCCATGTCGTAGAGGGCGAGCGCCGCGGCGGACGCCGCGACGAGCGCCTCCATCTCGACGCCGGTCGTCCAGCGGGCCGCCGCCTCGGCGGTGACGACCGCCTCCCGGCCCCGGGACTTCAGTTCGATGCGGACGTCGAGGTGGTCGAGCGGGATCGTGTGGCACAGCGGGATCCACTCGGCGGTGCGTTTGCCGGCCTGGATCCCCGCGAGGCGGGCGACCGCCAGGGCGTCCCCCTTGGCGAGGCGGTTCTCGCGCAGGAGCCGGAACGACGTCGCGCCGAACCGGACCCGGGCCCGGGCGACCGCGCGGCGCTCGGTCGCGCCCTTGGCGCCGACGTCGACCATGCGAGCCGCTCCCTGCGCATCCACGTGGGTCAGCCTGCCCATGGGAAGCATCCTACCCCAGCCGGTTGTAGACTCCCCGGCCACCTCAGGAGACGACCCCGTGAGCACCCTCGCCGCCCTCGAACCCCGCTCGCTCTGGGAACACTTCGACGCCCTCACGAAGATCCCCCGCCCCTCCGGCCGCGAGGCCGCCGCCGCCGCGTACGTCGAGTCGGTCGCCCGCCGCATCGGCGCGGAGATCCGCCGCGACGCCGTGGGCAACGTCGTCCTCTCGGTTCCCGCGAGTTCCGGGCGCGAGAAGGCCCCCGCCGTGATCCTCCAGGGCCACCTCGACATGGTCGCGGAGAAGAACAAGGGGGTCGAGCACGACTTCCTGAAGGACCCGATCCGCACGCGCGTCGAAGGCGAGTGGGTCGGGGCCGTCGGCACGACGCTCGGCGCCGACAACGGCATCGGCGTCGCCGCCGCCCTCGCGGCCGCGACCGACCCGGCGGTGTCGCACGGTCCCCTCGAGCTGCTCTTCACGATCGACGAGGAGCGCGGCCTCACGGGAGCGATCGGCCTCGACGCGTCGCTCCTGCGAGGGCGCACGCTGCTCAATCTCGACTCCGAGGAGGACGGCGCGATCTACGTCGGCTGCTCGGGGGGATGCGACTCGATCCTGCACTTCGACCCCCGCTGGACCGCGCCGACCCCCGGCCGCGCGCCGTTGCTCCTCGAGGTTCGCGGACTTCGCGGCGGGCACTCCGGCCTGAACATCCACGAGGGACGCGGGAACGCGCTCAAGCTCGTCGTGAGGATCCTCTTCTCGGCTCTGGAGGCCGGGGTCCGGTTCGATCTCGCGGCGATCCGGGGCGGATCGAAACACAACGCCATCCCCCGCGAGGCGGAGGCGATCCTCCACGTCGATCCGGCGGACCGGGCGAAGCTCGACGGCATCGTCGCCTGCATGCGCGAGGGGTTCGGCGTGGAGCTCGCCGGCGTCGACGACGGAGTCGAGGTGGCGGTTTCGGACGCACCGTCCGCCGCGCGGGTCGCCTCCGCCGAGGCGGCCGGGAGGCTCGTGCGGCTGCTGGCCGTGCTCCCGCACGGCGTGATCGCGATGAGCCGGGACCTTCCCGGCCTCGTCGAGACGTCGAACAATCTCGCGGTGGCCGAGATCGAGGGCGACCTCGTCCGGATCGTCACTTCGAGCCGCTCGAGCGTCGCGCCGTCGATCCGGATGGTCCTGGACGCCATCCGCTGCGCCGGCCAGCTGGCCGGTGCCGACGTGGAGTCGAGGGACGGTTATCCCGGATGGAAGCCGAATCTCGCCTCACCCGCGCTCGGCGTCGTCCGCGACGTCTACCGCCGGCGCTGGGGGCGCGAGCCCGAGGTCAAGGCGATCCACGCCGGACTCGAGTGCGGTCTTCTGGGGGAGAAGGTCCCCGGTCTCGACATGGTCTCCTTCGGGCCGCAGATCGAAGGGGCGCACTCCCCCGACGAACGCGTGCACGTGGCGTCGGTCGACCGGTTCTGGGGCGCGCTCAAGGAAGTGCTCGACCGGATGTCGGCCTAGGCCCCCGGCCGCTCGATCCCGAACCCCTCGAGCTCCGAGGGCCAGTTGACGTTCGCGAGCGCGAGCGTGACGTCGATCCCCCAGCCCTCGAGCGCGGCGGCGGGGAGACGCTGCACCTCGAGATCCGCGAACAACGCCTGGACCTTCAGCGCGCCCGTCTCGAGGGCGTCCCGCACGAGCGGTTCCGCCGACCGTCGCCACAACGCGACGAGCGGGTGGTCCCGACCGGCGGCGTCCGTCGGCACGACGACCTGGGCCTCCGGCCGCGCCTCGGCCAGGAGCACCCGGAACAGGTCCGAGTCGGCCGCCGGGTAGTCGCACGCGAGGACCAGGAGGTCGGCCTTTCCGGTGGACGAGAAGGCTGCGGCGATCCCCGCGAGCGGACCCCGTCCCGCGGGAGGCTCGTCCTCGACGACGGCGAAGGAGGGCGCCGGATTCCGAACGCCCTTCGGGAGGCTGATCAGCACGTTCCCGCAGAGAGGGCGCAGCACCTTCGCCGCCCGCTCGGCGAGCGAACCGCCGTCGAGCCGGAGCTCGCCTTTCGGGCGTCCCATGCGCCGGCCCGCTCCGCCGGCGAGCACCACTCCGATCGTCTGAGCCACGCCGGCAATTTACACTCCCCCGATGGAACGCCTCATCCTGTTCGCCAAGGCCCCCCGTCTGGGCGCCGTGAAGACGCGGCTCGTCCCGCCGCTCACCGCCGAGCAGGCGCTCGACCTGCACCGCGCGTTCGTCGACGATCAGATCCGTTTCGTCGCCGCCTGTTGCCGGCGGGGACGCGAAGGGATCCTCGCCCTCGCCGAGCCCGCCGAATCCCTCCCGGAATCGGCGGTGGCGGCCGCCCTCGGACTGGAGGTCGCCCCGCAGGGAGACGGCGATCTGGGCGAACGGATGGTCCGCGCCTTCTCCCGCGCCTTTTCCCGGGGCGCCGATGCGGCGGCGATTCTCGGTGCGGACGCCCCCACGCTCCCCGCCGCCCTGGTCGACGAGGTCTTCGAGCGGCTCGAGGCCGGGGCCGACGCGGTGATCGTCCCCGCGAGCGACGGCGGCTACGTGATGATCGGGCTCCGGGGGCCCCACCCCGAGATCTTCGCCGACGTCGAGTGGGGGACCGGAACCGTCGCGCTCTCGACCCGGGTTCGCGCCAGGGTGGCCGGGGTGCGTCTCGAACAGACCCTCCCCTGGCACGACGTCGACCTTCCCGCCGACCTCGACCGACTCGCCGCCGAGGTCGCCCGGGACCCCCTGCGGGCTCCGGCGACCGCCCGGGTGGTGGCGAGGCTTCCACGCAACCGATAGACGGTTGCGGAGATCGGGTGGTATAGTCCGACCGCGTCGCGGCGAGGATCGCAACCCACCGAGCGGCGCGCCCGAATCGGAATCCAGCCCGAATGAGAAACGACGGAGAGCTTATGTCGGAAGGTCGCACGCGCGGCCGCCGCGGAGGTTCGCGCCGGGGTCGGCGCGACGAGACGCGGGGCCCGATCGAGGAAGGTCTGCCGGTCGATCCCGCGGTGGAGGTCGAGGAGGGAGACGCCGAGCCTCCCGTCGAGCTCGCCGGGGAGGAGGGCGCCGCCCCCGCCGAAGGGGACGACACCCACGTCGACCTCAACTCGCTCTACAGGATGAACAACGTCCAGCTCGCCGCCGCGGGGCGCCGCCTGGGCGTCGAGAACGCCGCGGGCATGCGCAAGCAGGATCTCATCTTCGAGATCATGAAGGCGCAGAGCGAGCGGAGCGGGCTCGTCTTCGCCGAGGGCGTGCTCCAGGTGCTCCAGGACGGCTACGGCTTCCTGCGTCACCCCGACTACAACTACCTCCCCGGCCCCGACGACATCTACATCTCCCCGTCGCAGATCAAGCGGTTCGGCCTGATCACCGGCGATACCGTCTCCGGCCAGGTGCGCCCCCCGAAGGAGGACGAGAACTACTTCGCCCTCATCAAGGTGCTGGCGGTCAACTTCGACGACCCGGACCGGATCCGCGACCGGGTGCTCTTCGACAACCTGACGCCGCTCTACCCCGCCGAGAAGCTGCGCCTGGAGACCGGGACCGACGCGATCGCCGGCCGGGTCATGGACCTGCTGACCCCGATCGGCAAGGGCCAGCGCGGCCTCATCGTCGCCCCGCCGCGAACCGGCAAGACGATGCTCCTCCAGTCGATCGCCAACTCGATCACGAAGAACCACCCGGAGGTCTTCCTCATCGTGCTGCTCATCGACGAGCGCCCCGAAGAGGTCACCGACATGCAGCGCTCGGTGCAGGGGGAGGTCGTCGCCTCGACCTTCGACGAGCCCGCGCAGCAGCACGTGCACGTCGCCGAGATGGTGATCGAGAAGGCCAAGCGCCTGGTCGAGCACAAGAAGGACGTCGTGATCCTGCTCGACTCGATCACCCGTCTCGCGCGCGCCTACAACACCGTGCAGCCGCCGTCGGGGAAGGTCCTTTCGGGGGGCATCGACGCGAACGCCCTGCAGCGCCCGAAGCGTTTCTTCGGCGCGGCCCGCAACATCGAGGAGGGCGGCTCGCTGACGATCATGGCGACGGCGCTCATCGACACCGGCTCGCGCATGGACGACGTGATCTTCGAGGAGTTCAAGGGCACCGGCAACATGGAGCTGCACCTCGACCGGAAGCTCACCGACCGGCGCGTGTTCCCCTCGATCAACATCGAGGCGTCCGGAACCCGCAAGGAAGAGCTCCTGCTCGCCCGCGAGCAGCTCAACAAGGTTTGGATCCTCCGCAAGATCCTCAACCAGATGTCGCCGGTGGAGGCGATGGAGCTCCTCATCGACAAGATGGGGAAGTCGAAGTCGAACGAGGAATTCCTGATGCTGATGCAGGGGGGGTAGCGGGAACTTCCGGGGGCAAACGAGGTCCAACGTCCCATGAGGAAACCCGTCCGGCTCGGTTTCTCCCTCGTCGCGTTGCTCGCTCTCGTCGCCTGCGACCCGGCGCCGAATCGGCTGACGATCCCGGCGGCCCCGGAGGCCGGGGTCGCCTTCATCGGCAGCTCCATCGCTCCCCCGCCGCCTCCTCCGCCGGGCTCCGAACGACGCATCGGCCACAGCGCCTCCCTTGCTTCCGCACCGTCGCCCGCCTCCGACCCCGACCGCAAGATCGTCCGCAC
>DASVAW010000138.1 GCA_036376135.1 Candidatus Polarisedimenticolaceae bacterium
TTGTAGTGGGCCTCGAGCTTGCCGCGGATGTCGAGCAACTGCGCGTAGCAGGACGGGATCATCTCCTCGAGCGACGTGTGGTCCCCGCCGACGGCCTGGGCCCGCGAGATCGGCTTCGGCGTGCGGATGCCGGCGACGACGTCCTCCCCCTGGGCGTTCTCGAGGTACTCGCCGTAGAAGAGGTTCTCCCCGGTGGCGGGATTGCGCGTGAACGCGACCCCCGTCGCGCAGTCGGCTCCGAGGTTGCCGAAGACCATGCTCTGGACGTTGACGGCGGTGCCGAGCTCGTCGGCGATGCCGTACTGGCGGCGGTAGAGCTTCGCCCGGTCGTTGTCCCAGCTGCGGAACACCGCCGCGATCGCCCCCCAGAGCTGCTCCCGCGGCTCCTGCGGAAACGGCTTGCCCGTCGCCTTGCGGACCTTGTCCTTGTACCGGGCGACGAGCGACTCGAGATCGGCCGACCCGAGGTCGGTGTCGTCCTTGACCTTCCGGGCCTTCTTCGCGGCCGCGAGGATCTCCTCGAACCCGTGCTTGGGGACGTCGAGGACGACGTCCGCGTACATCTGGATGAAGCGGCGGTAGGAGTCGAACGCGAAGCGGCGGTCGCCGCTCCCCTTCGCGAGTCCTTCGACGGCGCGGTCGTTGAGGCCCAGATTGAGGATCGTGTCCATCATCCCGGGCATCGAGAACTTGGCCCCCGACCGCACGGAGACCAGAAGCGGCGCCTTGTCGTCGCCGAAGGTCTTGCCCGTCTCCTTCTCCAGGCGCGCGAGGGCCTCGGCGACCTGCGCCTCGAGCCCTTCGGGCATCTTCCGCCCGGTCTCGAAGTACAGGTTGCACGCGCGGGTCGAGATCGTGAACCCCGGCGGCACCGGGATCCCGATCGCCGTCATCTCCGCGAGGTTCGCGCCCTTGCCGCCGAGCAGGTCTTTCATCCCGGCGCGCCCTTCGGCCTTCCCGTTCCCGAACGAGTAGACGAGCTTGTCCACTTACCCTCTCCTCTCCGCCTGGCCCGGGAGCTCGCGCACGTCGAAGTGCCGGGTCAGGAGCGATTCCAGCGTTCCCAGGAGTCTCAAGCGGCGGTGCGTCGCGGACGGGTCGTCCGGATTCACCACCAGCACCTTCTCGAAGAACCGGTCGACCGGACTCACGAAGCCGGCGGTCAGGTCGACGACCGCGCGCCAGTCCCGGCGGGAGGACGCCTCCTCGATCGCCGCGGCCGCCCGGGCGAGGTGCGCCGCGAGCGCGGCGGCGTCGGCGTCGGTCTCGGGAGACTCGGCAGCGCGCGAGCCCGAATCGGCCGCCGCGACCTGCTCCGCGTTCTTCTTCCGGATGTTCGCGACGCGCTTGACGAGGTCGACGAGCCGCGCGAAGTCCTCGCGCCCCCGGATCGCGCCGATGGCGTCCAGGCGCTCGGCGATCGACGGCAGCGGCTCCCGCGACGCGCCCGCACCCGCGAGGAGGACCGCGGCGATCTCGTTCGGCGTGGCGCCCCGCTCGCGCAGGAATCCCTCGAGCCGCTCGCGCAGGAACGGCGCCGCGCCGAGGTCGTCGAGCCCGAGGGGCCAGCCTCGCTCGAGGATGACGCGGAAGACGCCGTTCGCGGCGCGCCGAAGGCCGAAGGGATCGCGCGATCCGCTCGGGGTCTCGCCCGCCGCCAGCAAGGCGCCGATCGTGTGGAGCTTGTCCGCGACGGAGACGACGGCGCCGAGGTCGGACTCCGGCACGGCGTCCTCCGCCCCCGCCGGACGGTAGTGCTCGTACACCGCGCGCGCGACCGCCGCGTCCGCACCCTCGGCCTCGAGCAGGAGTCCGCCGACGACCCCCTGCAGCTCGGGGAACTCCCCGACGAGACCGGTCACGAGATCCGCCTTGCTCAGGCGCGCCGCCTCGGCGGCGCGCGCGGCGTCGAGCCCGAGGCGCGCCGCGAGCGCCGCGGCGGCGGCGGCGACCGCCTCCGCCTTGTCCCGGTAGCTTCCGACCTTGCGGTGGAACACGACCTTGGCGAGGTCGTCGACGCGGGACGCGAGCGGGCGCTTGCGGTCCTCGCCCCAGAAGAAGCGCGCATCCTCGAGGCGGCCCGACACCACCCATTCGTTCCCGCGGCGCACGTGCCCCGCGGGGTCGCGGTCGGTGTTGGCGACCGAGAGGAAGGCGTTGACGAGCCGGCCGTCGCGGGCGACCGAGAAGGCCTTCTGGTGATGGCGGAGCGTCGTGACGAGGATCTCGCGCGGGAGGGCGAGGAAGTCCGCGTCGAACCGCCCGAGCACGACGCCCGGCCATTCGACGAGATCACCGACCTCGTCGAGAAGCTCGGGGTCGGCGACGAGGCTTCCGCCGGCGGCCTCCGCCTCGCGCTCGAGTCGTTCCCGGAGAACGCGCCGCCGTTCGACGGGATCCACGACGACGTGCGCGTCGCGCAGGGCGCCCTCGTAGGCGAAGGCGTCCGCGAGGACGGGGGCCCCCGACGCCAGAAAGCGGTGACCGTTCGAGGTCCTCCCCGAGGCGACGCCGAGCACCTGCATGGGGAGGACCGCCTCTCCGTGCAGGGCGACCACCCAGTGCGCGGGGCGAACCCAGCGGTGCGCCCCTTCGCCCCAGCGCATCGTCTTCGGGAACGACATCGACGCGACCGCCCCGGGGAGCGCTCCGGCGAGGACCTCTCCGACGCCCGATCCTCCGCGGGTGCGGCGGAATCCCGCGTAGACGCCCTTGTCCGTCTCGATGCGCTCGAGCGCGGCCGGGTCGATCCCCTGCTTCTTCGCGAAACCCGCTCCCGCGGGGGTCGGCGCGCCGTCGGCGGCGAACGCGGCCGCGGCGGGAGGGCCGAGCACCAGCTCCTCGCGCGCCGCCTGCGCGGCCTCCACCTCGGCGACGCGCACCGCGAGGCGCCGGGTCCCGCCCCACGCGGTCGCGGCGCCGTGCGCGAGCCCCGCCTGATCGAGGATGCCCACGACCCGGGCGGCGAGATCGTTCGCGGCGGCGGGGATCATCCGTGCCGGAATCTCCTCGCAGCCGATCTCGACGAGCAGCGCCGCCTTCATCGGGCCCCCCTGAGGAGCGGGAATCCCATCGCCTGGCGCTGCGCCACGTACGCGTCCGCCGCGCGACACGCCAGGGCGCGGATCCGCCCGATGTGGGCCGCGCGCTCGGTCACGCTCAGGGCGCCGCGCGCGTCGAGGACGTTGAACAGGTGGGAAAGCTTGAGCACGCACTCGTGTGCGGGGAGGACGAGCGGGTCGTCGAGGTCGAGCAGCCGCGAGGCCTCCCGCTCCCAGCTCTCGAACTGGCGCCGGAAGAGCTCGACGTCGGCCTCGCGGAACGAATAGGTCGAGTGCTCGACCTCTTCGCGCCGGCGCACGTCGCCGTAGGTGATCCCCGCGTCGTTCCACGGAATGTCGAAGATGTTCCGGATGTCGTTCAGGAACATGCAGATCCGCTCGATGCCGTAGGTCAGCTCGACCGGAATCGGGGACAACTCGCGCCCCCCCGCCTGCTGGAAGTAGGTGAACTGCGAGATCTCCATCCCGTCCATCAGCACCTGCCAGCCCACCCCCGCGGCGCCGAGCGTGGGCGACTCCCAGTTGTCCTCCTCGAACCGGATGTCGTGCTCGAGGGGATCGATGCCGAAGGCGCGCAGCGAGTCGAGGTAGAGGTCCTGCACGTCCGGGGGGGACGGCTTGAGGATCACCTGGAACTGGTAGTGCTTGTACACGCGCATCGGGTTCTCGCCGTAGCGACCGTCGCCGGGACGGCGCGACGGCTGGCAATACGCGACGCGCCATGGCTCGGGGCCGAGCACGCGGAAGAAGGTGTCGGGCGCCATCGTGCCGGCGCCGACCTCGAGGTCGTAGGGCTGCTGCAGGACGCACCCGCGATCGCCCCAGTACTGCTGGATGCCCAGGAGCAGGCGTTGGAAGTTCATGGTGCGAGCGCTCTCAGGTGACGGTAGCTGCGGACGGGACGTTCGAGGAACGCCTCGATCTCGCGGTGGAGCAGCCGCGAGCCCGCCGATCCGGGGCGGGCCTCGTCGGCGAAGCGGCCGCAGGACGCCGGGGGCTCGGACGCGAACGCCGCGAGCATCGGCGAGGGCGACTGCGACTCGGGAAGCACGCCGTGCAGTCGAAGCGTCCAGAACTCGAAATAACGAACGGCGACCCAGGGGTCGAGACCGGCCTCCAGCGCCTCCGCGACCGCGCCGACGAGCCGGAAGACGTGCGGATCCCCGTCGCCCTCGTGAGAGGTCGAGGAGGCGATCTCGCGGACGATCGCGACCGCGGCCTGCCGCTCGGGAGACGCCTGCATGTCGGCGAACGACCTCACGACGTCGAGCGACTCGATGCGGTGGAGCTCGCGTCCTTCACGCTCGACCCAACTCGCCGTCACGCGCGTGAGCGGCTCGAGCGCGCCGCCGAATCGCTTGCGGCTGCGCCGGGCCGAGGTGGCGACGCCGCGCACGCGACCCGCGTGCTCGGCCAACAAGGTCACGATCAAATCCGCCTCGCCCAGTTCGTGCGTGTCCAGCACCCACGCTTCGTCGCGACGTGGCTTCATTCGCAAAGCCCGAACTATAGCAGACGCCTCCGATTGCCCACCTACCGTGTCAGAATTCCATCAGAGTCGCGCGACAGGCGAGAATGCGGCGCTTTTCTGGCGTGTTTTCGCGTTGCAGGAGTTGGCAGCATCGTTGCAGTAGAGCGCGCGCCATGCGAGTGCTCCCCCTCTTCCTCCCGCTCTCCCTCGCCATCACGATCGCGTCGCCCGCGCGGGCCACCTGCGACGCGCCGCCGCTGTTCGCGATGGACGGCCCGACCTGCGCCCTCTCGTCGATGACCGTGGAGTGCGGCTGCTCGGAGTGCCTCGAGTGGAGCCCCGCGACCGGATCGGCCTGGTACGAGGTCACCCGGTGCGAGGTGGACACCGGACGGTGCGTGAGCGTCGGCGACACGCGCTCGCTCAATCGGTCCGGATACGTCGACGACGAGGGGCGCACCGTCGCTCCGACGATCGCCACGCGGTGGTGCGTCGCGTGGGATTCCCCTTTTCCCGCGCGCGCGCGTTTCTACGACTACACGGTGCGCGGGTGCCGCGGCGACGCGACGGGCAAGGTGTGCTCGAGCGTGCCTTCCGACCCGGTGCGATATGCGGGCTCCCCGTACGCCTGCTTCGCGGACGGTCGCGAGGTTTCCTGCGGCGTCGATGCGTCGTCGCTGGCGCTGCCGGGAGACCGCGACGGCGACGGGGTCCCGGACACCCTCGACAACTGCGCCGCCGCGGACAACATGCTGCAACGGGACGCCGACCGGGACGGCCTCGGGGACGCGTGCGATGCCCAGCCGTTCGGATCGTCCACGGCCGCGGCCGCCGCCGGCGGCGACGCTCCCGAACCGAATCCCTGCATACCCACCGCGGCCGAGGACGACCCGGACGGCGACCGCGTCGCCACGGTGTGCGATCTCTGTCCGGACGCGTCGGATCCCTCTCAGGTCGACGGAGACGGGGACGACGTGGGGGACGCCTGCGACGCGGACGACGGCCGGGTCGCGCTGCACCTTCCGTCCCGGGGCCGGGTCGCGTGGGACGCCGAGCGCGGAGTGCTCGCCTGGAACGTCTATCGCGGCGACCTCTCGGTGCTCGTGGCGACGGGGGACTACGTCCAGCCGCCCGGCTCGAACCCCCTCGCCGCGCGGAGCTGCGCGCTCGCCACGAACGCCTGGGACGACCCGGTCTCCCCCGCTGCCGGAAGCGTCGCCTTCTATCTCGTCGGCGGACGTCCCGGCGGGCCGGCCAACGGCCTGGGCACCGATTCGGCGGGGAACCCGCGCTCCGAGTCGGGCGGCTGCCCCTGATCGAAGGAGGTCACTCGAGACCGAGCTCTCCGAGGACCCGCCGGTCGTTGCGCCAGTCGTCGCGAACCTCCACCCGAAGTCGGAGGAAGACCTTCGCCTCGAGGAGCCGCTCGAGATCCTGGCGCGCGGCGGTCCCCGCCTCCTTGAGGAGGTGGCCGGCCTTGCCGATCACGATCCCCTTCTGCGACTCGCGCTCCACGACGATCGTGGCCTCGATCTCCACGAGGCCGTCGTCCCGAGTGGCCCAGCGCTCGATGAGCACCGCGGTCGCGTGAGGGATCTCCTCCCGCGTGCGATGGAGGATCTTCTCCCGGATCCACTCCGCCGCGAGCGCCCGCTCGGTCTGATCGGTCAGGAACTCCTCGTCGAAGGGAGGCGGCCCCTCGGGAAGGGCGTCGAGCACGACGTCGATCAGCCGATCGATCCCCTCGCCCGTGCGCGCCGAGACGGGAACCGCCGCCTCGAGGCCCCAGGCGCCGACCAGGGTCTCCATCATCGGAAGGAGCTTCGACTTCTCCCTCAAGAGATCGACCTTGTTCAGGACCCCGATCGCGCGCACCCCGGAGGCGACGGCGAGGCGAGCCGCCTTCGCGTCGCCGGGGCCGGGACCCTTCGACGCGTCGACGACGACGAGCGCGACGTCGACGTCCTCGAGGGAACGTTCGGCCGCCTCGACCATCCGCCGGTTCATCCGCTCGCGCGGGGTGTGGAGTCCCGGCGTGTCCACGAAGGCGATCCCCCCGCGGCCGGGAATCGGGAGCGCCGCGACGATCCGGTGCCGCGTGGTCTGCGGCACGTCCGCGACGGCCGCGATCTTCTCTCCGACCAGGCGGTTGAGCAACGTGGACTTCCCGACGTTGGTCCAGCCGAGGATGGCGGCGTACCCGCCCTTCACGGGGTTCCCCCGGTGGGCGTGGCCGCCCCCGACGTCCGGATGCGCACGCGGTAGACGCGGCGAGGGTCGGCCTCGAGGACCTCGATCCGGAGGCCGTGCGCCTCGAGGGTCTCGCCCGCCTCCGGCACGCGGCCGAGGGCCGCGGTCACGAGCCCGCCGACGGTGTCGAACTCGCGTTCCCCGAAGGCGACGGGGAACACGCTCTCGAGCTCCTCGACGTGGGCGAGGCCGCTGACGAGCGCGGAGCCGTCGGCCTGCGGCTGCACGTTCGCCTCTTCGGCGTCGTGCTCGTCGCGGATGTCCCCGACGATCTCCTCGAGCAGGTCCTCGATCGTGACGAGGCCCGCCAGCCCGCCGTATTCGTCGACGACGAGCGCGAGATGACTTCCCGCCCGCATCTCGGCGAGCAGCTCCGCGACGGTCCGGGTCTCCGGGACGAAGACCGCGGGGCGCGCGAAACCCGAGACCGGGGCGTCGTCCCACCCCTCGTCCCATGCGCGCAGCAGGTCGCGCACGTGCAGCACCCCGACGATGTTGTCGATCGTTCCCTGGAAGACGGGGAAACGCGAATGTCCCTCCCGCAGCGCCACCTTCCGCGCCTCGCTCACGGGGGCGTCCGCGGCGAGGGCCACGAGATCGGTCCGGGGGGTCATGATCTCGCGCACCCGCGTCTCGTCGAGGTCGACGATGCCGCGCACCATCTCCCCCTCGTCCGCCTCGAGGATCCCTTCGCGCTCCCCCACCTCGATGAACGCCTCGACCTCCTGGTCGGCGTCGTCGTCGTCGCGCTCCTCGTCGTCGACCTCCCCGGCCCAGCGACGGAACGCGGCGTGGACGGGGGCGAGCACCGGGTACGTGACCGCGTAGAGGGGCCGCACGAGCACGGCGGTGGCGCGGACCGCCGCGCGCGGGTCGCGCAACGCGATCACGCGCGCGACGAAGGTCTCCATGAGGAAGACGCCGACGAACACCCCGACGAGGACGGCGGCGGCCCCGGCGTAGCGCAGCCCGGCCCCGTCGACGGTCCAGGCGACCAGCGCGACCCCGCCGAGCAGGCTCGTCTGGCGCACGGTGTGGATCGCGGAGCGGTGGATCGAGGCGATCGTCTTGATGTCCTCGAGGAACTGCAGCCGCCCCCCCGAGTCCTGATTCAGGCGGCGCAGGGCGACCCGGCTGAGCGAGGTGAGCGAGAGCAGCATCACGGACAAGGCGAGGTCGAGCAGGAACAGCACGCCCGCTCCCGCGAGACCCGCGACGATCGCGCCGGCGCTCCAGCTCTCGATCATCGCGCCCCCGCGCGGTCGACCAGGCGCCGCACCAGGCGCCGCTGCAGCCTCATCATCGTCCCGTCGTCGGTCTCGTGGTCGTGGCCGAGCAGGTGCAGCCACCCGTGCACGAGCAGGACCCTCAGCTCCCGCGACAGCACGTGGCCGCGTTCGCGGGCTTGGCGCGCGGCCTGCGGCACCGAGATCACGACGTCGCCGAGGTGACCGTCGTCGCCGTCGGGGAACGACAACACGTCCGTCGTGCGGTCCTTCCCTCGGTACTCCCGGTTGAAGCGGCGCATCGCGACGTCCGACACCAGCGCGACGCCGAGCGTGGATCCCGCCGCGGCGGGCGCCTCGCGGGACAGACGCAGGAGGAAGCGGCGGAGGGGGGCCGTCGCCACCCGGCGTGCGCGCTGCCGGTTCACGACGGCGACGTCGAGGGCGCCGCTCACGGCGCGCGGAACGCGCGGACCTCGCCCCGGCTCTCCGTCCGTTCCGCGCGCGGGCGGCCGAATTCGAAACCGGGGTAGTCGACGCGGTGGTGGTACATGCTCGTGAGCGTCCTCAGGAACGCCTCCTCGATCCGCTCGAGGTCCGCGAAGGTGAGGTCGCACTCGTCGAACTGGCCGTCGAGGACCACGCTCGAGGCGATCTTGTGGATCACCTCGCGCAGGCGGTTGGGAGTCGGATCCTCGAGCGTGCGCGCCGCCGCCTCGATGCCGTCGGCGAGCATGAAGATCGCCGCCTCGCGGGTCTGGGGCTTGGGGCCCGGATAACGGAAGTCCTCCTCGTGGACCTCGCCGAGGGCCGGGTTCGCGGTGCGTTTGGCCTTCTCGAAGAAATAACTCATCCGCCGCGTGCCGTGGTGCTGCGGGATGATGTCGACGATCTGCTCCGGAAGCCTCGCATCGCGCGCGAGCTTGATGCCGTCCTTGACGTGGGCGGCCACGATCAGAGCCGACATCGAGGGCGCCAGCCGGTCGTGGGGGTTCATCCCGCGCTGGTTCTCGACGTAATACTCCGGCTTCTTGAGCTTGCCGATGTCGTGGTAGAACGCCGCGACCCGGCAGAACAGGGAGTTCGCACCGATCGCCTTGGCCGCCTCCTCCGCGAGCGTTCCCACCGTCATCGAGTGGTTGTAGGTGCCCGGCGCCTTCACGGCGAGCTGCGACAGGAGCGGATGGCTGACGTTGGACAACTCGAGCAGCCGGACGTCGGTGAGCACGTGGAACGCCCGCTCCAGGACCGGCAGGGCGAAGGACACGAGGATCCCCGCGCCCAGCGCACCGCCCACGAACGCGAGGCCCGCCCCGTACAGGCTGTGGGAGAGCGGCTCGAGCGTTCGCCGAATCGCCTCGATCGCCAGCGCCGCGACCGCCCCGGCCGCCCCGACCACGAGCCCCGCGCGAATCAGCGCCGCCCGCTCGCGGTAGGTCGTGATCGCATAGACGCCCGCCCACTGGACGAGCAGCGTCCACACCATCCGGTAGGCGTCCCACCCGGTCGCCGCCCCGAAGAACACGGCGGCGAACGCCGAATAAACCATCGCGATGCGGCCGCTGGCGAGCAGCGCGACGAGCATCGCCCCGCCGCCGAACGGCACGAGGTACGCGTAGAGGGACAGGTCGTTGAAGGGGGCGCCCAGGCGGTCGGTCGCCTCGGCGGCGATCCCGAGCAGGGCCTGGGCGACGAGCAGCATCGTCACGAGCACCGAGACCAGCAGCGCGTGCAGATGGCGCACCTTCTTGAAGGCGCGCTGGTGGTAACGGGTGTACCGATGGAGGAAGAAGGCGAGCATCGCCACGACGACGGCGATCCCGATCTGCCCGACGGCGCTCGTCGTCGCGAACGGGGTGCGCCGCGCCGCCTCGATGCGCGCGAGGTTCTCGGCCGTGATCGCCTCTCCTTCCCGCACGAGGACGGTCCCCTTGGGGACGCGAACCTGGATCGGCAGGACGTCCGACCCCGCGCGGTCGCGTCGCGCCGCCGTGGCCGCGGGGTCGAAGGCGGTATTGGCGTCGACGAACCGGGAGGCGAGGTCGGCGAGCGCGGGGTCCTCGCGGAGGAGCTCGCGCACGCGCGCACGGGCCTGCTCGAGGTCGAGGATCCGCTCGTAGCTCTCGAGGCGGTCCTCGGTGCCGCCCGGCACGTGTGCGACGAGGATCGCGGGCTGCCGCTCGAGCACCGTCCGGTTGCTCACGACGATCCCGCCCATCACCTCCCGCATCGCCGCGGCGCCCGCCTCGTGGGCGGCCTGGGCGCCGGGGAACCGCGCCCGTGCCTCGGCCGAGAACTCCGCCAGCAGGCGATCGGAGCGCTGCCGGTCGTGCACGTACACGTCCGGGACCGCCGCGCGCGCCTCCGAGCGGCGCGCCTGGGTCAGGCCGGGATCGGGAACCTCGACGTCCGCCCGCGCCACGATGTCGTGCGCGGCACGATCCCCCACCTGGAAGCGCTCGGTGTCGCTGCACGCGCGGGTGCCGAGCAGCGCGATCATCACCACGGCGAAGAAGACGCTCCACAACGCGTCCGAGCCGAACCATCGCGGCCCGTCCGCCGCCCGGGGGGCGGCGCTCCCCGGAAGCGGTCGCCTTCCCCGGGCGCCCGCCTCGTTCAACGGGCGCCCCCTTCCCGTCGCTCCTCGTCGCGGCGTTCGTAGGCCTGGATGATCCGTTGCACCAGCGGGTGCCGGACGACGTCGGCCTTGTCGAAGCGGACGACCCCGATCCCCGGGACGCCTTGCACGAGCTCGGTGGCGTCCACGAGCCCGGAGACCTTCCCGGCGGGGAGATCGATCTGCGTGGGATCGCCGGTGACGACCGCCTTCGAGTCGAGGCCGATGCGCGTCAGGAACATCTTCATCTGTTCGGTCGTCGTGTTCTGCGCCTCGTCGAGGATGATGAACGAATCGTTGAGCGTGCGGCCGCGCATGAAGGCGAGCGGAGCGACCTCGATCGTGCCGCGCTCGAGGAGCCGCTCGATCCGGTCGAGCTCGACCATGTCGTAGAGCGCGTCGTACAGGGGACGGAGGTACGGGTCGACCTTCGCCGCGATGTCGCCGGGAAGGAAACCCAGCTTCTCCCCCGCCTCGACGGCGGGACGGCAGAGCAGGATGCGCTGGATCCGCTTCTCGTTGAGGAGCGAGATCGCCATCGCCACGGCGAGATAGGTCTTCCCCGTCCCCGCAGGACCCACGCCGAACACGAGGTCGTTCTCGCGGATCGACTCGATGTAACGCCGCTGGTGCTCGGACTTCGGAACGACGTGTTTGCGCGGCGAGGGACGCAGACGCGAGTCCACGAAGTGATCGGTGAGGCGGGCCTCGGGATGGCGCTCCATCAGGCCGACGGCGGTCCGGAACTCCTCGCGGCCGAGCGCAACGCCCTGGCGCTGCAGCCCCGCGAGCTGGCCGAGCAGGTCCGCGGCGCGCGACTCCCGCCCTTCGGCGTCCGCCCCCTCGACGCCGGACACGGTGACCTCGCCCCCCCGGGCGGAGATCCGCACCTGGAAACGGTCTTCGATGAGCCGGAGCGTTTCGTCGAGGGGCCCGGCGAGAGCTTCGAGCGCGTTGCCTTCGAGGCGGATCGTCTTCATTCGTTGGCGCGCGAAAGAATACATCCCCCCCCGGGCGCGGTCCACCGGGACCCTTCAACTCCTTGAAAACAAGGGGCTCAGTCGTCGATTCGGAGCTTGAGCTCCCGCAGTTGCCGGGCGTCGACGTCGGACGGGGCCTCCGTCATCAGGTCCGAGGCGGAGGTCGTCTTGGGGAAGGCGATCACGTCGCGGATCGACTCCGCCCCGAGCAACATGGCGCAGATCCGGTCGAAGCCGAGCGCGATGCCGCCGTGCGGAGGCGCTCCCGAGTCGAGCGCGCGTCGCAGGAACCCGAACTTCGCCTCCGCCTCCTCCTCGCCCATCCCGAGCGCGCGGAAGACGCGGTCCTGGATGTCGCGCCGGTGGATACGGATGCTGCCGCCTCCGATCTCCGTCCCGTTGAGGACGAGGTCGTAGGCCTGGGCCTGGACCGAGCCGGGGTCGGACTCCAGGCGGTCGAGATCCTCCCAGCGCGGTGCGGTGAAGGGATGGTGGCAGGCGACCCAGCGTCCCTCGCCGGCGTCCTGCTGGAGGAGAGGGAACCGCTCGACCCACAGGAGGTCCCAACGGTCCTTCGGCACGAGACCGAGCTCGGCGGCGATCCGGGAGCGCAACCCTCCGAGGACCTTGTCGCACGTCTCCCGCGCGTCCGCGACGAGCAGCGCGACGTCGCCCGCGCCGGCGCCCACGACCTGCGCGACCGCCCGCGCGCGCTCCTCGCCCAGCGCCTTGAGTGCCGGAGAGGTGACCGCGCCCGAGGATTCGTGCTTGATCCAGACGAGCCCGCGCGCCCCGAGCCCCTTCGCGACCTCGGTCCACGCGTCGAGGACCTTGCGGGAGGCCGACGCCGCAGCGCCCGGGACCGCGATGCCGCGCACCGTTCCGCCCGAGTCGAGCGCCCCGTCGAAAACCGCGAACCCCGTCCCCTTCGCCGCGTCCCCCGCGTCCCGGAGCTCGAGTCCGAAGCGGGTGTCGGGCCGATCGACGCCGAAGCGGTCCATGGCCTCGGCGTAGGACATGCGCGGGAACGGCGGCTTCACGCCGACCCCGATCTGCGCGAACATCGCCGCGACGAGCGGCTCGATGACGGCGTAGATCGTCTCGGGCGTCGCGAAGGACATCTCGAGGTCGATCTGGGTGAATTCGGGCTGGCGGTCCGCGCGGAGGTCCTCGTCCCGGAAGCAGCGCGCGAACTGGTAGTACCGCTCGAACCCGGCGACCATCAGCAGCTGCTTGAACAGCTGCGGAGACTGCGGCAGGGCGTAGAAGCGGCCGGGATGCACGCGGCTGGGGACGAGATAGTCGCGGGCGCCTTCGGGAGTCGACTTCGTCAGGACGGGGGTCTCGATCTCCACGAACCCCTGCGCGTCGAGGGCGAGCCTCGCGGCCGAGGCGAGCCGGTGGCGCAGCCGCAGGGCCTTCTGCAGGCGCGGACGGCGCAGATCGACGTAGCGGTGGGTCAGCCGCGCTTCCTCGTTGGCCGCGACCTCGTCGTCGACGGGGAACGGGATCGAGCGCGCCGGGTTGTGCACCACGATCCTCCGGGCGCGCACCTCGACCGTGCCGGTCGGGTGGTTCGGGTTGGGGCTCTCGCGCAACACGACGCGCCCGGCGATCCCGACGACGTCCTCCTGGTGGAGCTTCTCCGCGATCGCGTGGGCCTCGCGCGCCCCCGAGGGATCGAACACGACCTGCACGCGGCCGGTCGCGTCGCGCAGCTCCACGAAGACGAGCTGCCCGAGGTCGCGCCGCGCGTGCACCCACCCGGTGAGCACCACCTCGGTGTCGGCCGCGGCGTGCGCAGGTTCGAGCGTGCCGCACCCGTGGGTGCGCTGGAGGAGGTCGGGCGAGCTCATCGTTGCGTTCCTTTGGCGGCGGCGACGCGCTCGGCGATCGCGCCCTCCGGGAGTTCCAGCTGTTCGCCGGTCGCGAGGTCCTTGAATCCGTACCGGTCCTTCTCGATCTCGTCCTTGCCCACGAAAACCGCGAACCGCGCCCCGAGCTTGTCGGCGCGCTTGAGCTGCGCCCCCAGCGGCCGTTCGGCGAGCGGCATCGTCACCGAGAGCCCCGCCGCGCGAAGCCGTCGCGCCATCGACACGGACGCCTCGAAACCCGGCGCGCCCAGCCCCACGAGCAACACGTCGGTGGCGACGCGGTCCCCAGGCTCCTCCGGCATCACCAGAAGCAGGCGCTCCATCCCGAGCGCGAATCCGAACCCCGGGAGCCGGGGTCCTCCCAGCTCCTCGACGAGGCCGTCGTAACGACCGCCACCCAGCAGCGCGTTCTGCGCGCCCAGCCCGGAGGAGACGACCTCGAAGACGGTTCGCTCGTAGTAGTCGAGGCCGCGCACCATGCGTGCATCCACGACGTACGGGATCCCGTAACCGTCGAGCCGGCGACGCACCTCGGAGAAGTGCGTCGCGCACCCCTCGCACAACGCGTCCAGGACCGTGGGCGCGGACTCGAGGATCGCCCGGTCCTTCTCGACCTTGCAGTCGAAGACGCGCAGCGGGTTCTCGGCGTAGCGGCGGTTGCAGTCCTCGCACAGATCCGCAAGCCGCGGCTCGAGGAACGCCTTGAGCCGGTCCCGGAAGACCCCGCGGCAGGCGGCATCACCCACGGAGTTGAGGCGCAGCTCCTTGGCGCGGATGCCGACCCCCTCGAGCAGGGCCCACAACATCTCGATCGTCTCGGCGTCGCACAGCGGCTCGGGGGCGCCGAGCACCTCCGCGCCGATCTGGTGGAACTGGCGCTGCCGTCCCTTCTGCGGGCGCTCGTAACGGAACATCGGCCCGACGTAGTAGAGGCGCTCGGGGAACCCCGCCCCCACCGTCCGATGCAGGTTGTGCTCCACGAACGCCCGCACGACGGAAGCCGTGTTCTCGGGACGCATCGTGACCGACTCGTCGCCGGCCTGGAGGGTGAACATCTCCTTGCGGACGATGTCCGTCGATCCCCCGACCGACCGCGCGAACAACTCGGTCGTCTCGAGGATCGGCGTGCGGATCTCCCGGAACCCGTATCGCTCGAAGGTCGAGCGCGCGGCCGCCTCGAGACGGTGCCACCGTCCGATCTCCTCGGGGAGGATGTCTCGGGTGCCTCGGACGGCCTGATAGCGGGCGCTCACCGGGGGAAGGTCTCCTCGTAAAGCGCCGCGTTCTATCACATAAGCCCAACGTTGACAAACGGTTGCGAGAACCGCGTGCTATCCTGCCGCGATGCGCACGAGGCTTCGAGCCCTGGGAGTCGTCCTGGCGTGCACCGCCTTCTCGACGGCGCTCGCCCAGTTGGCGACCCCGCAGACGCCCTACCCGGATCACTACCCTCCCGCGCTTCCCGACCGGAAGGGACCCGACCCCCCGAAGCTGCGCTTCGAGCGGGTCTCGAGCGTTCCGCTCCCCGGCCCCCTTCCCCATGGCGAGCTGTCCCTGCTCGATCACGAGGTCCTCGTGGCGGTGGCGGGGGGATGGGCGACGGTCGCGCTGGCGGACGGCACCGCGTCCCTGGGCGCGACGGCCCCCGAGCCGGTCGACTCCGCCTCCTGGATCGTCGCCGAGAACGGCGAGCTTCGTTATCGCGTCGGCGAGGACGGTCGCACGCTCCTGGCCGAGAAGGCCTCGCGCTTCGCGCGCGACGGCTGGAGCCGCGCGTGGCGGCTGCGGGCCCCGAGCGCGATCCCCGCGCGCCCGGTCCCCGTCGGAAGGCGCCTCTGTTACGCCACCTCCGGCGACGAGGTGACGTGCGTTCGCGCCGACAACGGGCACCGACTCTGGTCGGCCGACGTGGGCTCGCGGGTCTCCCGACCGCTCGAGCTCTGGCGCGGGACCCTCCCCATCTGGAACCGCCGGACCAACCGCGTGACGCAGGAGCCCCTCGAGGTCCTGATCGCGGTCCCCGACCGCGGGGACGCCCTCGTCGCCCTGGACGCCTGGGACGGCAGCGTCCTCGCCATCGAGACCCTCACCGCCGCGGAAGGGTGGCTGGTGACGGGCGCCCGGGTCGTCGGGCCGGCCGACGTCGCGATCGCCCGGCAGGGGTACGTGGACGAGGACGGAGCCTTGCTTCTGTTCCGGCTGGCCTCCCACGAGCAGCGCCCGGGGCCCGACGCGAATCCGGACGTCTCCTATAATCCGCCGGCCCCCGGGAGGTGACTGTGGCCCCGAAGACCGACACGGCCGTGCTGCGCGGCCTCGACCGGAACGCGCTGATTCGCGTTCACCAGGTGATCGCCCTCTCGCGCAAGGTCGACGACAAGGAGATCCAGCTCAAGCGCCAGAACAAGATCTGGTTCCAGATCAACGGCGCCGGGCACGAGGCGCTCGGCGCCGCGGTCGGCGAGGTCTTCCGCCCGGGCCACGACTGGTTCTTCTTCTACTACCGCGACCGCGCGGCGTCGCTCGCGCTGGGGATGACCCCGGTCGAGATGTTCCTCCAGGCGACCGGCGCGGCCGACGAGCCCCAGGGGGGCGGGCGGCAGATGCCCTCGCACTTCTCCTCGCCGCGCCTGCACATCGCCAACACCTCCTCCCCCACCGGCACCCAGTTCCTGCAGGCGGTCGGGTGCGCGGAGGCGGGGCTGTACGGCGCGAGACACGCAGGAGCCGGGATCGCCTTCGAGGACGACGAGGTCGTGCTGGTGACGACCGGCGACGGAACGACGAGCGAGGGGGAGTTCTGGGAGGCGATGAACACCGCCTCGAACCGCAAGCTCCCCGTCGTCTTCCTCGTCGAGGACAACGGGTACGCGATCTCGGTCCCGGTCGAGGTGAACACGGCGGGGGGCTCGATCTCGAAGCTCGTCGCGTCGTTCCCCGATCTCCTGATCCGCGAGGTGGACGGGTGCGATCCCCTGGCGACGATCGAGGCGCTCCGGGCCGCCCACGAACACTGCCGCAGGCGCCTGGGTCCCGCGATCGTGCACGCGCACGTGGTCCGCCCGTACAGCCACTCCCTCTCCGACGACGAGGCGCTCTACAAGACCAAGGACGAGCGGGCCGAGGAGTCCGAGCGCGACCCGGTGAAGGCGTTCCCGAAGCTCCTGCTTCGCGAGGGGATCGTCACCGAGGAGGAGCTCGCGGCCATCGACGCCGATCTCGACCAGCGCGTCCAGGCCGCCGCGGACGTCGCCCTCGCCGCGCCGCGTCCGGAGCCGCGCACCGCGCTGGATTTCGTGTATTCGCCCGACGTCGACCCGACCTCCGCGGCGTTCGAGTCCCCCGCGCGCCTGGACGGGCAGCCGACCACGATGGTCGACCTCATCAACGCGTGCCTTCGCGACGAGATGCGCCGCGACGAGCGGATCGTGCTCTTCGGCGAGGACGTCGCCGACGCCTCGCGGGAAGCGACGCTGAAGGAGGTCAAGGGAAAGGGCGGCGTCTTCAAGGTGACCTGGGGGCTGCAGAAGGAGTTCGGCTCCGACCGCGTCTTCAACTCCCCGCTCGCCGAAGCCAACATCGTCGGGCGGGCGATCGGGATGGCCCTGCGCGGTCTGAAGCCGGTCGTCGAGATCCAGTTCTTCGACTACATCTGGCCCGCGTACATGCAGATCCGCGACGAGCTGACGATGATGCGCTGGCGCTCGAACAACACCTGGTCGTGCCCCCTGGTGATCCGCACCGCCTACGGCGGCTACATCGCCGGCGGCGCCGTCTACCACAGCCAGACGGGAGCGAGCCTGTTCACCGCGAACCCGGGGCTTCGCGTGGTGTGTCCGTCCAACGCGCTCGACGCGAACGGCCTCCTGCGCACCGCGATCCGCTGCGACGATCCCGTGCTCTTCCTCGAGCACAAGCATCTTTACCGGCAGACGCACAACAAGAGCCCCTACCCGGGCCCCGACCACGCGATCCCGTTCGGAAAGGCGTCGGTCGTGCGTCCGGGGACCGACGTGACGGTCGTGACCTACGGCGCGACGGTGTACCGGGCGATGCAGGCGGCCCGCCTGCTCGAGGGGTCGGGGATCTCGCCGGAGATCCTCGACCTGAGGACGCTCAATCCCGTCGACTGGGACGGGATCGCCGCCTCGGTGCGCAAGACGTCGAAGTGCCTCGTCCTCACCGAGGATTCCCTGTCGTGGGGATACGGCGCCGAGATCGCCGCGCGGATCTCCGAGACGCTCTACACCGAGCTCGACGGGCCCGTGCGCCGGCTCGCCTCCACCGACACGTTCGTGGGGTACGCCCCCGAGCTCGAGGACTTCATCCTCCCGCAGGTCGAGGACATCAAGCGCGCGATCGAGGAGCTCGTCGGCTGGTGATCACCAGCGCCTCGGCACGTCCCGGACCACGCGCACGGTGTCGCGGGCGATGAGCAGCTCCTCGTTGGTCGGGATCACCCACGCCTCGATCGGCGACTCCTCCGCGGTGATGCAGCCGGTCGCCCCGGGAGCCACCGTCTCGTTCCGGTTGTAGTGGAACCGGATGCCGAGCCGATCGAGCCCCTCGAGGATGCGACGCCGGATCGGCGCGGAGTTCTCGCCGATCCCGCCGGTGAAGAGGATCGCTTCGGTGCCGGCGTCGGCGGCGAGGTAGGCGCCGACGTATTTGCGCACCCGACGGCAGAACAGGTCGATCGCCAGCCGCGCGCGGCGGTCGCCGTTCTCCGCCTCCTCGGCGAGGAGGTCCCGCATGTCGCCGGTCAGCCCCGAGATGCCGAGCAGCCCCGACTGCTTGTTGAGCAGCGTGTCGAGCTCGGCGAGGCTCATCCCCTCCTTGTGGGAGAGG
The DNA here is from genome assembly GCA_036376135.1 of Candidatus Polarisedimenticolaceae bacterium. Taxonomy (NCBI): domain Bacteria; kingdom Pseudomonadati; phylum Acidobacteriota; class Candidatus Polarisedimenticolia; order Candidatus Polarisedimenticolales; family Candidatus Polarisedimenticolaceae; species Candidatus Polarisedimenticolaceae bacterium. Next base: position 18,329 of record DASVAW010000138.1, read on the forward strand.
AACTCGAGCACGGAAGGATCGAGATCCCCCGAGCGGGTCCCCATGAGCAGCCCCTCGAGCGGGGTGAACCCCATCGACGTGTCGATCGACGCGCCTCGGCGGATGGAGCAGGCCGAGCATCCCTGCCCGAGGTGGAGCGAGATCACGTTCACCGCGTCGCGGTCGAGTCCCTTCAGCTTGCGGTAGCGGTACGCGACGTAGCGATGCGAGGTCCCGTGGAAGCCGTAGCGGCGGATCTTGTGGCGGCGGTAGAGCGAATACGGGATCCCGTAGAGGTACGAGGTCTCCGGCATCTCGGAGTGGAACGCGGTGTCGAAGACGGCGACCTGGGGGACGCCTTCCCCGAGCAGCTCCATCGCCACGCGGATCCCCTTCAGGTTCGCCGGGTTGTGGAGGGGCGCGAGCTCGATCGTGTCCTCGATCCCGTGGATCACGTCCCGGTCGATCTTCACCGAGCGCTTGAACGCTTCCCCGCCGTGCACGACCCGATGGCCCACGGCGTGCACGTCGGAGAGCGACCGGATCCCCGGGACCCCCGCGTCCTCGGAGACGATCCAGCGGAGCACGCGGTCGACCGCCGCGCGATGGTCGCGGATCGGGGCGTCCTCGACGACCTTCGGACGTCCTTCGGCCTGCAGCGTGATGAGCGCGTGCGTGCCGATGCGCTCGACGACCCCCTTGGCGAGCCGGCGGTCGGTGTCGGCCTCGATCTCGGCGAGATCGGTCTCGACGATCTGGAACTTCAGGGTGGAGGAGCCGCAGTTCAGCACGAGTACGTTCACGGTTCCCGCCTCCGGCGTTGCCGCGAGTATAGCGACAGCCAATATTGGCTCCATGCGAGGCCCGTGGCTCTTGACGATCGTGATGCTCGGGGCGGCCTGCTCGGCTCCCGAGCCCGCGCTGCCGGCGGCGCAGGCGCCGCCGCCCCGCCCCGCCCCTCGCGCCGACGGCGGCATGCCCGCGACCGGGCCCGGCAAGCGCTACAACGCCTGCGAGCGGATCTGGTGCCTGAGGCACGAAGCGAACTTCGCTCACGAGCACTACCTTCCGTCGCACGACGGCTGGGTGATCCACGACGAGGCCCTCGGGGACGTCTTCGTGCCGCGGGGCTGGGACAAGGGGCCCGGGTTCCCCGAGGCCGGTCGGGCCGCGCTGAACCTCTGCGGGGCGCACGTGCATCCCTGGACGCTGGGCTCGGCGGGGGCCTTCAAGAAGAGCGGGTTCAACCTCAGGCTGGAGTACTCCCGGGCGCACTTCGGGAAGTTCGGGACGCGATTCGAGCCCTGCTGCGTCGGCGGCCAGGCCTGGGCGTTCCTGCACAGCGCCGCGCCGCGTCAGTTCCGCTTCGCCGACCTCGAGCTGTACCGCAGCGGCACCGCTACGGGTTGGCAGCGCCCTCCCGTTTCGCGCTGAACAGGCTCCCCAGGAGCCCCTCGATCCCCTCGACCCGCCCTTCGATCACGAGCGTTGCGGGGTCGAGCCAGAACGGCTCCCGCTCGCGCACCACGCGCACGTCGTTGATCCGGGGGAACGCCGTGACCCAGGCCTCGAGCGCCTCGGCGGCGGCGTTCGCATCGGTCGGCGCGCTCGCGCACCGGACGGCGACGCGGAAGCGGACGACGTCGCGCGAGGCGATCTCGAAGGAGCCGGCGGCGATCGCGATGGGCGGCGCACCGTCGGGGGTCGAGAGCGCTCCGACCGGCCGCAGGTAGCCTCGGCCGTCCTCCCCGTCGATCGCCACCGCCGCGAGGAGGGTCGCGCTCTCGGCGGCGGCCTCGGGCTCGGCGCCGACGCGCCCGCCGGGATCGAGCGATCGCCGCAGCAGCGCGGCGTCGCGGGAGATCAGGACGCGATTCGAGACGACGGTCGCGGCGACGTTGTCCTCCTTCGGGCCGATCACGAGGAGGTCGACGCCGTCGACCGTCTCGCGCCGCGAGCCCTCGCCGCGCGACATCACCCATCCGACGAGTCGCATCGCCATGCGCGCCTTCCAGGCCCCCTGTCCGAGCGTCAGGCGCGTCAGCCACGGTCCCGCCGCATCCCCTTCCCCACGCCACCGGAGGTACTCCAGGCGGACGGGGAGGCTTCTCCGGACGTCCTCGCGTCGCATCCGCTGGAAGAACTCCGGCACCTTGAACGGAGACTGCGCGTCGCCCACGCGCTGCGCGCTCTCCTGGAACCCGGTCAGGAGGTCGACGACGGCGGGGTCGTCGGCCCGGAGGTCGACCGTGAACGCAGCCGATTCCCGCCCGTCGGCGAGCACCTCCTCGGGACGGGGCGGCCCCTCCCGACCGAGCCAGGAGACCGCGATCGCCACGACGACGATGGCGAGGACGATCAACGCCAGGCAGCCGAAGCCGCACCCGGCGATCCACCTCATCGCCGGATCGGCGGCCGGCGCGGCCGGTCTCTCCTCGAGAGCGCTCACGACCCCTCCGCCGCGGCGCGCAGCGCCGCCTCCGTGGGAAACGAGCCACCGCGTCCCTGCACGACGCGGCCGCGTCCTCCCCCCTTCGCGCCCATGAGCGCCCGGACCCGCTCCCCCGGCGCCGCCACGTCCTCGGGCCCCGTCGGTCCGGACTGCACGAGGAAGGCCGCCTCGCCGGAGGCTTCATCCCGCCCCGCGAGGACGACGACCGCATCCGGGCGCAGGGCGAGCGTCGCCTTCGCGAGGGTGCGGAGCCGATCCGGGCCGGCGTCCTCGATCGCGCGCACGAGCCAGCTCCCGGATCGGGAGGCCAGCGATTCGGCCTGCAGGGCGGCGAGCTCTCCCTCGAGGAGGCGGACGCGCTTCTCCAGGCGCTTGCGCTCCCCCTGCCAGCGATCGAGAACCTCCGCGAACGCCTCGGGTGCGGTTCCGATCCGCGCCTTCAGGGACTCCTCCACCGCGCGGGCGTCGCGGAGGGCGCGCGTCACGCGTCCCCCCGCGAGGAAGCGGATGCGCGAGCCCCCCCGCGCGGGGGTCGCGTCGAGCAGGTGCACGAGGCGGATCTCCCCCAGGCGTAAGACGTGGGTTCCCCCGCAGGTGTTGAGGTCGATTCCGGGGATCTCCACGAGGCGCACCGGTCCCGCGTGGCCGTCGGGGAGCCCGCGGGTGCGCACGGGCAGGGCGGCGAGCTCGGGAGGCGCGACCCAGCGGGTCTCGACGGGGAGGTCGCGACGGATCTCCGCCTCCACCTCGTCCTCGAAGGCACGCAGCCTTTCGGGGGAAGGCGGAGCCCCCTCGACCTCGATCGCGGTGTACCGCTCGCCGAGGTGGAACGAGGTGGTCGGAAGGCCGTGTCGATCCTGCAGGATCGCCGTGAGCAGATGCTGCGCCGTGTGCTGCTGGCGGTGATCGAGGCGCCGTTCCGCGTCCAGCAGGCAGCGGACCACCTCGCCCGCGTCCAACGACCGCTCCAGGAAATGGAGCACCCTCGGCCCGCGCGCCTGGACGTCGACGACGGCGACGCCGCCGATGGTCCCTCGGTCGGCGGGCTGGCCGCCCCCCTCGGGGTAGAAGATCGTTTCGGCCAGCCGGACCCAGAAGCGCCCGTCCTCGGTGCCGCGCTCGACGATCGTGGTCGTCGCCTCGCTCCGTCCAGGGTCCTCGAGGAAGATCTTCCGGTCGGTCACCGCACGACCACGAGGACGTCGCCCGCGCGCACCTCCGCCGCGTCGTCGGCGCGGACCTCGACGACCTCGGCCTCCTCGGGAAGTCCCGGCCCCCCGTAGGGGATCTGGCCGAAGGTCTTCATCACCTCGATGAGCCCGAGCGGCTGGCCGTTCCGCACGCGATCGCCCGCCTGGACGAACGGCCGGGCGCCGGGGGTCGGACGCCGGTAGAACACGCCGTCCGTCGGGGCGACGACGGCGTGATGGCCGGCCGGGAGCCCCGCGACGACCGTCCCGGTCGTCCGCCCTTCCTCCTCGAGCCCGGCCGCGTCGTCCGCGCGGAGAGGAGCGAGCTCGAACAGGGTCTGGCCGTATTCGACGGCGACGATGCGATCGCGGGGCATCGTCCCGCGCACGCGCCCCGCGGCGCCGTCCGGGAGGACGAGCCGGTAGCGGCGGTCGAGATGCTCGAGGAAACCGACGACGCTCCCCGCCCCGACGAGCGCGCCGGGGTGCGGATGGGCGCTCCAGCGCCCCAGGAGCGGCGCGCGCACGCGCCACCCCGCTTCCGCCGGCACGACCTCGACCGCGAGGATCGGTTCGTTCATCGCGCGAGGATCTTGAGGTCGTGCAGGGACCAGATGCGCGGATTCTTCACGCGCCGGTATCCGGTCGCCTGGTAGGCCATCTCCACCGCCGACTCGAGCCAGAGGCGCAGCTCCGAAGGCGCGACGATCTCGTCCACGTCCATCTGGGAGGCGGCCTTCACGGGGTCCATGTCCCCTTCGATGCGCTTCTCCACCGCCGACATCCCGCGCCGGATCTCGTCGGCCTCCTCGGGAGTCGAGGCCACGACGTTGAAGTCGTCGTCGAGCCTGGTGTTGTAGGCGCCGATCGCGAGCGTGCGCCCCTCCATCACCGCCAGGCGCGTGACCGGCGTCGCGAGCTGGAGAACCGGCTCGTACGGAAGCCCCGCCATCGCGTAATACCCGGCTCCGGAGGCCTTGCGGAGCAGGACCGTGAACATCGGGACGGTGTTCGAGGAGTTGGTGTAGATGAGGCTCGAGCCGTAGCCGAGCAGGCCCTGCGACTCCGCCTCGAGGCCGACGTCGAACCCCGCGATGTCCTGCAGCCAGACGAGCGGGATGCCGTCGTCGTTGCAGGCCCTGGAGAACTGCGCGATCTTCGCGATCCCCTCCCGATAGAGGATTCCGCCCGGGCGCTTCACGCCGCGGTGGACCGGGTGGTCGGTGAGGCCGGGGTTGTTCGCCACGATTCCGGCGTACAACCCGCCGATCCTGGCGACCCCGCAGATCATCTCGGGTCCCACGTGGGCGAGCGACTCGCCGAACAGCGAGTGATCGCACAGGCGCGCGAGGATCTGGCGCATGTCGTACCCCATGCGATGGTCCTCGGGGAACAACCCGTCGAGCTCGGCCGCGTCGAATCGCGGCGGCGCCGGCTCGGCGCCGTAGCGGTAGTAGTCGCACGCGGACGACGGGAGCTTGGCGATCTCGTCCCGTACGCGGCGCAACAGCACCTCGTCGTCGGGAACGCGCCAGTCGGCGCAGCGCGAGAGGTGGACGTGCACGTCGGGGCCGCCGATGTCCAGGGAGGTGAGCTTCTGCGACTTCGCCCCCTTGATCAGCGCGGCGCCGGCGATGACCATGTACGCCTGCTCGGTCATGTAGACGACGTCGCTGATGATCGGCATGTAGCCGCCGCCGGCGATGCAGTCGCCGTGGACCCCGGCGATCTGCGGCACCCCGGCAGCCGACAGGCGCGCGTTCATCTTGAAGATCGCGCCGGCCCCCGTCCGTCCCGGGAAGGTGCGGCCCTGCTCGGGGAGGTAGAGGCCGGAGCAATCGACGAGGTAGACGACCGGCAGCCGCAGCCGCAGCGCCATCTCCTGCGCGCGCTCGATCTTCTCCGGGGTGCGCGGCCACCACGATCCCGACGCGACGGTGTTGTCGTTGGCGATCGCCACGACCCAGCGTCCGTGCACGCGCACGAAGGCCGTGACGACCCCCGCGCCGGGGGACGTGCGCGCCTCCTCGCCGAACGTGCGTCCCCAGTTGACGAGCGTCCCGACGGGAAGGACCGGCGAATCCGGATCCTTGAGGCGGTCGATCCGGTCCCAGGTCGGGAGTTTCCCCTTCTCGCGCACCCGCGCGGCGTATTTGTCCCCCCACCCGGCGCGAACCGCCGCGCGCTTGGCGGCGAGATCGCCGGTCCGCGCCACCATCCGCTCCCGCTGGACGCGCCAGGCGTCGTCGGGAAGGAAACGCTCGCGCGCGTCGCCCACCGGCTCGAGCAGCACCTTGGCCATCAGCCTCGCCCCTCGCGCCCCAGGAATCCGATGTCGTAGTCCCCCGAGACGAACTCGGGGGCGTCGAGGATCCACCGCTGCAGCGGGATCGTCGTCTTCACCCCCTCGATCCTCAGGGTGTCGAGCGCCCGTTTCGCCCTCGCGATCGCCTCGGGCCGCGTGGGCGCGTGCACGATGAGCTTGCCGATCATGGAATCGTAGTGCGGCGGGATCTTCCATCCCGCGCGCACCGCGGAATCCCAGCGCACTCCCTCGCCCCTGGGGGGCTCGAAGGCGACGATCGTCCCCGGGTCGGGGCGGAACCCGGCGTCCGGGTCCTCCGCGTTGATCCGGAGCTCGAGCGCGTGCCCGGACAGGCGCACCTCGCCCTGGGTGAGACGCAGCGGCTCGAGGGCGGCGATGCGGATCTGCTCCTCGACGAGGTCGAGGCCGGAGATCATCTCGCTCACGGGGTGTTCGACCTGCAGGCGGGTGTTCATCTCCATGAAGAACAGCTCCCCGCCGGGGGTGCGAAGGAACTCCACCGTTCCCGCGTTGCGGTAGCCGAACGACGCCGCCGCGCGTGCGGTCGTCTCCCCCACCCGCGCCCGCGTGGCGTCGTCGATCGCCGGCGAGGGCGACTCCTCGACGAGCTTCTGGTGGTGGCGCTGCACCGAGCACTCGCGCTCGCCGACGTGGATCGCGTTGCCGAAGGCGTCGGCGAGCAGCTGGAACTCGACGTGCCGACCCCCTTCGAGGTACTTCTCGAGGTAGAGGGTCGCGTTCCCGAACGCCTTGTCGGCCTCGAGGGTCGCCTCCGCGAATCCGCGACGGAGCCCCGACTCGTCGTCGCAGCGGCGCATCCCCTTCCCACCCCCGCCGGCGCTCGCCTTCAGGAGCACGGGATAACCGATCTCCCCCGCGAGCCGGGCGGCCGCCTCGACGTCGGCGAGGGCGCCGGGCGAGCCGGGGATCGTGGGAACGCCCGCGGCCGCCATCGTGCGTTTCGCCTCCATCTTGTCGCCCATCCGTCGGATCGCCCCGGGGCCGGGACCGATGAAGGTGATCCCGTGCTGCTCGCAGCGGGCGGCGAAGCGCGCGTTCTCCGAGAGGAAGCCGTAGCCGGGGTGGACCGCGCGGCATTCGGTCTGCTCGGCGGCCTGCAGGACCGCGTCGGCGTCGAGATAGGAGCGATCGGCCCGCGCGGGGCCGATGCACACGGTCCGGTCGGCCGCCTCGAGCCACGGCGCGTCGCGGTCGGCCTCGGAGAACACCGCGACCGACTCGATTCCCATCGAGCGGCACGTGCGCAGGACGCGCAGGGCGATCTCGCCTCGATTGGCGACGAGAATGCGGCGGAACATGGGCGCGGAGTTTACACCGGCCGCTACAATTGCCGGCGCTCCCGAGGAGGACGTCATGCTCACGATCCCGGGCCTTTCCAAGCGCGGCGTCTCGATGCCCGCCTCGCCGATCCGGCGCCTGGCGCCCCTGGCGGTCGCGGCGCGCGCGGCCGGGCGCACCGTCTACAACCTCAACATCGGCCAGCCCGACGTCGCCAGCCCCCGCCCCATCCTGGATCGGATCCGCGGGTACGACGCGGCGTACGTCCCCTACGGCCCGTCGCAGGGTCTCCCGGAGCTCGTCGACGCGCTCAAGGAGTACTACCGCGGCGTCGGCGTCGACCTCGCGACCGAGGAGATCTTCGTCACGACCGCCGGGAGCGAGGCGTTGCTGTTCACCCTGGGCGCGGTGTGCGACCCCGGAGACGAGGTCCTCGTCTTCGAGCCGTTCTACACGAACTACAACGGGTTCGCGGCGATGATCGGGGTCGTGCCGGTGCCGGTCACCACGCTCGCCGAGGACGGCTACCACCTCCCCGACCGCGCCGCGATCGAGGCGAGGATCGGCCCGCGCACGCGCGCGATCGTCGTGTGCTCTCCGAACAACCCGACCGGAACCGTCTACCGCGACGACGAGATGGCGACGCTCGCGGCGATCTGCCGCGACCGCGGCCTGTTCCTCGTCGCGGACGAGGTCTACCGCGAGTTCGTCTACGACGGCTCGGGGCGCGCCCGGTCGGCGCTGACCCTGCCGGGGATGGAGCGCCACGTCGTCGTCGTCGACAGCGTCTCCAAGCGCTACTCGCTCTGCGGCGTGCGCGTGGGGAACATCGCAACGCGCAACCGCGAGGTCCTCGACGCGGCCCTCCGATTCGGACAGGCGCGCCTTTGCCCGCCGACCCTCGGCCAATACGCCTGCGTCGCGCTGACCGAGGTCCCCGAGAGCTACTTCGCCGCGGTGCGCGAGGAGTACCGCCGCCGGCGCGACGTCGTCTTCGACGCGTTGTCGGCGGTTCCGGGGGTGCTCGTCCGCCGTCCGGAGGGGGCGTTCTACCTTTGCGCCCGCATCCCGGTCGACGACGCGAACGCCTTCGCGGAGTTCCTCGTCCGCGACTTCCACCTCGACGGCGAGACCGTCCTCGTGGCTCCCGCGGACGGGTTCTACGCCACCCCCGGTCTCGGGCGGGACGAGGTCCGCATCGCCTACGTCCTCGAGGAAGCCAAGCTCCGCCGAGCGATGGCGGTCTTCACCGCGGCGCTGAAGGCGTACCGGCCGCCGCGCTGACGGCGGGATCGTTCGGAAAACGTCTCGCCGCCTCCTCGAGCGTCGCCCGGGCCGCGTCGACGCGCCCGTGCCCGAGCTGCCAGCGCGCCACCTTGAGCCACAACGCCCCCGCGTTCGCCGGCGCGAGCTCGAGCAGGCGTTTCCAGGCGCGTTCCGCGCCGTCGAGGTCCCCCGTTCGCTCGAGCGCTCCGGCGAGGCCGAACCAGGGGCGCGGATCGTCGGGGGCGCGTCGCGTCGCCTCGAGGAAGGCGGCGGCCGACTCGTCGTGCCGTCCCGCGTTCGAGGCGAGGATCCCCTTCTCGTTCCAGACCTTCGCGGTCCCCGGATAGGCGCGCAGGGAGGAGGCCACGAGCGCGTCCATCGAGCGCCACTCGAGGTCGCGCCGCACGGTCGGGACGGCGAGGGCGACGGCGATCGCCGCGAGGATCGTCGGCTTGCGCACGGCCCAGGCGGCCAGGCACGCCGCGCCCGCGAGCGGGAGCACCAGCCAGCGTTCGGCGAACAGCACCCCCGCCGGCGACACCACGTGCAGCGCCGGCAGCAGCGGGAAGGCGAACAGCGCCGCGCCGAGCCAGACCCTCGGATCCCGGAAGCGCCACGCGAGGATCGCGAGCGAGACGAGAATCGTCCCGCCCGCGAGCGCGGCGATCGTTCGAGGCACGTCGATCGTGCCGGTCGCGTAGAGGTGGTTCAACCCGAACGGGGCGACGACCAGGCGTGCGGCGAGCGCGAGGAGGTCCAGCGCCGCGGCGGCGCGCGCCCCGGTGCCCGCCCCGACGAGCGGGTTGTCGGTCGCCGCGATCATCGGGACGGCGCCGAGGCCGCCGAGGGTCGCGCTTCGCACCAACAGGTACGCCGCAAGGACCCCAAGGCACGCGCCCTGGAACCGGAGCGTGCGCCGTCCCTCCCCACGCGCCCACGCCAGGGCGATCAGGACGAACGCCCCTGAGACCGCGCTCTCCTTGCAGAGCATCGACGCACCGAGGAGCGCAAGCGCCAAGGCCCCACGCCCGCGCCCCTGCGCGAGCAACGCCGCGAGGAGGAGCGCCGCCGCGAGGAGGTCCGCGCGCCCCACCGCGCTCGCGACCGCTTCCGTCACCGCCGGGTGCCACGCGAACAGGGCCGCCGCCGCCGCCGCGGGAGGACGCCCGGTCCCGAGTTCCGCCAGCAGGGCGAAGAGGAGCGCCGCCGCCGCACCGAGGATCGCGAGATCCCCCGCGTGGTAGAGGGCGGGGGCGTTTCCCAGCGTTCTCGCCTGCGCCGCCCAGGTCAGGGTGACGAGCGGCCGCCAGGAGCCGCTCCACGGCGTCCCGGCGCGCGGTTCCAGCCCCCAGAAATCCCGCTCCCAGACCTGGGAGATCGGCAGGCGCTGCACGACCTCGTTTCCCGTGATCGCGATCGGGGCGTCGTGGAGGAGCGGGTTTCCGATCACGACGAGATGGGGAAGGACCGCCGCGAGCGCCACCCCGAGGATCCAGCGTCTCTCGACGCTCAAGCGAGGACCTCGTCGAGCGCGGCGAGCACGCGCGAGGGGTGCAGGTCCTTCATGCAGCGGTGGTGCCCGAGCGGGCACACCTGCGGTCCGTGACGGTCGCACGGGCGGCAGTCGAGGCCGGCGAGCTCGACGATCCGGTTCCGCTCGCCGAACGGCGTGTAGCCGAACGACGGGACGGTCGGCCCGAAGACCGCCACGACGGGCGTTCCGACCGCGGAGGCCACGTGCCCCGGGCCGCTGTCGTTGGTGACGAGCGCCCGAGAGCGGGCGAGAAGCGCCGTGAGCTCGGCGACGCCCGTCGTGCCGGCGAGGACGGGCGCCCCGCCGATCGCGTCGCACAGCGGCCGCTCTTCGGGGGATCCGACCAGCACCGGCTTGAGCCCCCGGGCGGGCGCGGCCTCGATCACCGCCCGGAACCCCTCGGGGGTCCAGCGCTTGGTTCCCCACACCGAGCCGGGCGCGACGGCGAGGACGCCGTCCGCCGGGGCCACGCCGTGCTCGAGGAGCAGCGCCTCCACGCGAGCCGCGGCGCCGGGGTCGATCGCAAGCTCGGGGGTCGGGTCGGCCGGTCCGTCGAACAGGGCGAGGTAGCGATGCACGGCGTGCCGATCGGCGTTCCACGCCACCTTCCTCGTGTACGCCCACCGTCCCGCCGCTCCGTCGAAACCCACGCGCTCGCGGGCCCCCGAAAGCCGGACGAGGACGCCGCTGCGGAACGAGCGTTGCGCCGCGATCGCCACGTCGAACCGCTCGCGCCGAAGCGCGAACCCCAGGCGAAGCGTCCCGGCGAGACCCTTCTCCCCCTTCTTCTTGTCGTAGGAGCGCAGGCGCGCGACGAACGGCGCACCGTCGAGGACGGCGCAGCCGAGCGGCGTGGCGACCACGCTCACCTCGGCGCCGGTTCCGTGGAGGGCACGCAGGAGCGGCGTCGTCAACACGACGTCGCCGAGAAACGCCGTTTGGACCACGAGCGTGCGGCGCATCGGCTCAGGGCTGGCGCCGGGCGCGCTCGATCCCGATCGCGGCCGCGAGGAGCGGGACGTTGATCTCGTGGTGCCCCGTCAGCCCGAAGGCACGACCCTTTCCGAGCGTGGGCCGGCGCAGGACGTTTTCGTCGGTGCGGTAGTGCCGGATCATGTCGAGGTTGGCGGTCGCGAAACCCGACACGTCGTGACCGAGGTTCTCCGCGACGCTGAGCGCCTTCAGGAAGACCTCGGGGAGCTGCACCGCCGAGCCGAGGTTGATCCACACGCCTCCCGAGAGGCGCGAGACCACGGTGACGAGGCGACGGAAGTCGGTGAAGGTCGCCGAGCCGATCGCGGCGCCGTCGGCGGAAGGGTGCTGATGCACGATGTCCGAGCCGATCGCGACGTGGACCGTGGCCGGGATCGAGAGCTCGTGCGCCCGCGCGAGCAGGCTCGCGCCGCGGTGGGGAAGCCCGGCGTCGCAGATCCGCCGTCCGAGCGCCGCCCCGAGCCCCTCGCCGCGCGCCGCCGCCTCCTTCGCCGCCTCGTTCAGCGCGAGCCCCGTCTCCGCGGCCATGCCGAATCGCCCCTGGTGCAGCACCGCCGCCACGTCCTCGGAGGTCTCGCCGATCGCGGCGATCTCCCAGTCGTGGATCGCTCCCGCCCCGTTGAGGGCGAGGGCGGTGACCACGCGATCCTCCATCAGCCGGATCAGCACGGGCGCGATCCCGACCTTGACGACGTGCGCGCCCATGGCGACGACGACCTCGCGCCCCGCGGCGCGGGCGTCGACGATCGCCGAGGCCAGCTCGCGCAGCGTCCGGCCCGCGAGGATGTTCGGCAGGCCGTCCACGAACTCGTCGAGCGAATCGACGGGGTCCACGGGCTTGCCGAAGTCCTCGAGCTTCACCTTGTTGGAGCGCTCGGCGAGCGGATGGGTTCGGACGCGCGAAAGGTCGGCGGGAGGCGTGCGGTCGTCCATGAGCGCGGATGTTA